>NZ_JAZHLJ010000038.1:0-37643 GCF_036549495.1 Aurantimonas sp. C2-5-R2 | reverse complement strand
AAAGTTCATTGCCCCTGCTTCGAGGGCCGCGTAACGTTCAACCCGGCATCGCCGCTCAACGAAGTTCAACAAACTTCGGGACATCCCCTTTATTCGCTGTGCTTTGGCATAGTAGGTCAGCGCGTCATCAACGTGACCCGTATCTTTGACAAGATTTCCCAGATTCACGAGAGCGTCAGCGTGGTTCGGGTTGAACAACGTGGCGCGCTGATAGCTTTCGAGTGCTTCTCCGGTTCTATTCTGGGCTTTGAGGATCACCCCAAGATTGTTGTGTGCATCGGCGTCCTGCGGATTGATGTCGAGGGCTCGGCGAAAATTCTCCTCCGCGGCTTGGGTTCGACCGAGAGCCTGGTTTGCCGCTCCAATGATATTCCAAAGGGTGCAAGACCGTGGAAAGTCCTGCGCGAACCGCTCGCCCGTCTCCGCGACGCCGGCAAATTCGCCTTTCTGATATAGGGATTCCAAATCCCTCAACGTTTCCACTGGCGGATCGATGGCCTCAGCTCGCAGCTGTTCGAGCGCCTTCGACGCGCGCTGGTTTCCGGGATACGCTTCGAGAATTGTCAGATAAAGCCGACCGGCCTGCGCCAGATCGCCCTTTCGTCGAAGTTTGCTGGCCTGACCCATCAGCCTATCGAGATTCAATCGCATGAGGCAGCTATCACCCTGTAATTCGTGTCGACTTGACCCATACCAGCGAGCATCGAGCGTGACTCTCTTGGGGATCCCAAGCCGGTAGAATTCTCAATCACTGTGTCAAGCGGAAGTTTGCCATGGCAATGCCCATTCCGCTGCGCGGCGATTTCGACGGCTCGATATTTCGGCGTCTGGCCAGGACGACAAAGGACGCGGCAAAGGCCCTTCGCCTGCTGGCATTCGCCGAGCTTTGCGCTGGCGTCCGCACAACGTGCCGGCGGTCACGTCTCCCGTTCGGGCAGGATCACGTCCGGCCGTCGCTCATATTTCGGGCGTGGCAAGCGCGCTAGCATTCAGGCCAATCGCTGGCTCACCACCCGACGGCTCGCAAGGCATTGAAGACGCCACGTTCATTCTGATTCAGACACTGAGAATGTCCTCGGAGCGCGCGAATTCCAAGCCGGTAGGATCGAGCTACCGAATGTTCATGCAGGGCATGCCCTCGACACAATGGCATCCATTTATTAGCCTGGTATAGATCGGTGACGGTACTTTCCGGGACGGAGGCGGGTCCGCCGCGAGGCACAAAAATCGTCCGAGGGTCGCCGATATTTGGCGAAGATTTTCCCTTTAGAATCAACAGCGTAACCTTTTGACGGCCCCAGCGGCGGAGTTTGCGCGCCGCCTGAGTAAATTTTCTCTTGATTTCAATAGGTTGTAGAGTACCTGAACAATCGAGTGGGAATGATTGCGGTCATCTGCGGACGATGTCGCTGACGTTTTAGCCGACCGGCAACCTCGCCGCGTCGCGGGCGATGACGGCCTCTTCGTCGGTCGGAACGATCAGGATTTCGACGCGACTGTCCGGCGCGTCGATCCGCTCCACGGCGGCCCGATTGCGATCCGGATCGACCGCAAGGCCGAGCCAGACAAGATGATGGCATATGGCATCGCGGATGCCGGGCTGATTCTCGCCGACCCCGCCGGTGAAGACCAGACGCTCAAGGCCCCCGAGACTCGTCGCCATCACGGCCACCTGGCGCGCGACGCTGAGGGCGAACAGGTCGATCGCCTCACGGGCTGGCGGCGTGTCGGCTTTGAGAAGCTCGCGCATGTCGCCGGACAGATCGGAAACGCCGAGCAGCCCGGATTTGTAATAGAGCAGATGTTCGATGGCCTCAGGCGTAAAACCCTTCGCCTTGAGAAGATAGAGAATCACGCCCGGATCGAGCGAACCGCACCGGGTGGCCATCACGACGCCGTCGAGGGTCGAAAAGCCCATCGTCGTATCGGCGCTCTTGCTGTCCTTCAGCGCGCACAGGCTGGCGCCGGCGCCGAGATGGGCGACGACCGTCTTCTTCGCAGTGGTACCGGGCCAGCGATCGTCGAGCCGATGGGCGATGTAATCGTAGGACAAGCCGTGGAAGCCATATTTGCGGATACCTTCCGCTTCGAGCCGCCGGGGCAGGGCGTAGCGTGCGGCTTGCGGCGCGATCGAGCTATGAAACGCCGTGTCGAAGGAGGCGGTCTGGCGAAGGTCCGGCCGCAGACCGGCGATTGCGCGCACCGGCTTCAGCCCCAGTGGTTGGTGCAGCGGAGCCAGCGGCGTCAGACCCTCGATTGAGGAAATCGTCTCCGCTGTGAGCCGAACCGGTCCCGTGAACGCGGTGCCGCCATGGACGATCCGGTGGCCGACCGCAGCGAGGCGCCCTGGTCGCGCCAGATCGTCAGCCCAGTCGAGAAGCCGCTGATAGGCGCGCTGCGGATCGGCCGCGTCGTCCGCCACAATCTCGTCGAGCGCGATGCTGCCGTCGGGGCCCCGGGCCTCCAGACGAATTTCCTCCTTATCGCGCTTCAACTGACCGCGGGCCACCAGCGACGGCCAATCCGATAGGCCGATCCGGAAAAGGCCGAACTTCGTGCTCGATGAGCCGGCGTTCAGACAGAGGACAGCGTCGCTCGTCATCGTTCACCAGACAGGCTGGAAGGCTGGTTATTCCGCCGCGCCCAAAGTCGTTTGGTATCGCCAGGACCAGTCGCGGATTTCGGGCATGTCTTCGCCATTCTCGACGATATAGGCCCGATGCGCCGCAAGTCGCTGGCGAAATTGCTCGATCGCTTCTCCGCCGGCCGCTCCGCCGCGATCCGGCAGCCGCGCGATGGCGGCGATCGCCAGATGGAAACGATCCAATTCGTTGAGCACCACCATGTCGAAGGGCGTCGTTGTCGTGCCTTCCTCCTGGTAGCCGTGAACGTGGATGTTGTCGTGGTTGGCGCGCTTATAGGTCAGGCGGTGGATGAGATAGGGATAGCCGTGATAGGCGAAGATCACCGGCCGATCGCGGGTGAACAGCGCGTCGAAGGCGGCGTCGTCGAGGCCGTGCGGATGCCGCTCCTTTGGCTGTAACGCCATCAGATCGATCACGTTGACGAAACGGATTTTAAGCTCCGGCAGCGCCTCGCGCAAAAGGGCGGTGGCCGCCAACGCCTCGATGGTCGGCACGTCGCCGGCCGCGGCCATGACGATGTCGGGCGTTTGATCCGCCGAGACGTTGGAGGCGAACGGCCAAGCGGAAATCCCCGTGTCGCAATGGGCCTTCGCCTCTTTGATGGTCAGCCATTGCGGCGCCGGCGCCTTGCCGGCGACGATGACGTTCACCCGGTCATAGGTCCCGAGACAGTGGTCGGCGACGCATAGGAGCGTGTTGGCGTCGGGCGGGAAATACAGGCGGACGACATCGGCCTTCTTGTTGGCGACGAGATCGACGAAACCCGGATCCTGATGGCTGAAGCCGTTGTGATCCTGTTGCCAGACATGCGAGGTCAGAAGATAGTTCAGCGACGCGATCGGCGCCCGCCATTCAATCTCGCGCGAGACCTTCAGCCATTTGGCGTGCTGGTTGAACATGGAATCGACGATGTGGACGAAGGCCTCGTAGCAGGCGAACAGCCCGTGCCGGCCGGTGAGGAGGTAGCCTTCCAGCCAACCCTGGCAGAGATGCTCGCTGAGGATTTCCATGACCCGGCCCTCGCGGGCGAGATGGACGTCATAGGGTTCGATCCGCTCCATCCAGACCCGCTCGGTGACCTCGAACACCGCGTCGAGACGGTTCGACGAGGCCTCGTCCGGACTGATCAGACGAAAGTTCCGCGCGTCGCGATTGCGCACCATGAGATCGCGCAGATACTGGCCCAGCACTCGCGTCGCCTCGCCTTGAACGCCACCGGGCCGCGTCACGTCGACGGCGAAGTCGCCGACATCCGGCCGGTCGAGATCGACCTTGAGCCGGCCACCATTGGCGACGGGGTTGGCGCCCATCCGGCGCTCGCCCCGGGGCGCGAAATCGGCTAGCTCCGACCGCAACCGGCCCGCCTCGTCGAAAAGCTCCTCCGGTTCGTAGGAGCGCATCCAGTCCTCGAGGATGCGCCGGTGCTCCGGATTGTCGCGAACCTGTGCCACCGGCACTTGATGGGCGCGCCAGAAGCCCTCGACCTTGTTGCCGTCGACCTCCTTCGGTCCTGTCCAGCCTTTCGGCGACCGCAGCACGATCATCGGCCAGTCCGGCCGTCCGGTGACCTTGCCGGACCGCGCCTCGGCCTGGATCTCGGCGATACGCGCAAAGGCCCGGTCAAAGGCGGCGGCCATCTTGCGGTGCATCTCGCCCGGCTCCTCGCCCTCGACGAAGATCGGGTCGTGGCCATAACCTTCGAACAGGCAGGCGAGCTCGTCGTCGCCCATGCGGCCGAGCACGGTCGGATTGGCGATCTTGTAGCCGTTGAGATGCAGGATCGGCAGCACGGCGCCGTCGCTCGCCGGATTCAGGAACTTGTTCGAATGCCAGGAGGCGGCGAGCGCTCCGGTCTCCGCCTCGCCGTCGCCGATCACGCAGGCGGCGATCAGGTCGGGATTGTCGAAGACCGCGCCATAGGCATGGGCAAGGGCATAACCGAGTTCGCCGCCTTCGTGGATCGAGCCCGGCGTTTCCGGCGCGGCATGGCTGGGAATACCGCCGGGAAACGAGAACTGTCGGAACAGCTTGCGCATGCCCTCGGCGTCTTGGGAGATGTCGGGATAGATCTGCGAATAGCTGCCTTCGAGCCAGGTGTTGGCGACCATTCCCGGACCGCCATGGCCGGGACCGCAGACGTAGAGAACGGAGACGTCCCGCTCCCGGATCACCCGGTTCAGGTGGACGTAGACGAAGTTGAGGCCGGGCGTGGTGCCCCAATGGCCGAGCAGGCGACGTTTGAGGTGTTCGGGCCGAAGAGGCTCGCGCAGCAGCGGATTGTCGACCAGATAGATCTGGCCGACCGACAGATAGTTCGCCGCCCGCCAGTAGCAATCGAGAACGTCGAATTCGGCGTCGGTCATCACTCGGACTCTTCCGTTTTTCCGGCCGCAGTCAATGCGACATCAGGACGGGAACCGTCATATGGCGCAGGACGTGGCGCGTCACACCACCGAACAGCATCTCCCGGACCCTGGAATGGCCGAAGCAGCCCATCACCAAAAGATCCGAGCCGTCGTCGGCGAGACGCGACAGGATGTCGTCGGCGACCGAGATCGTGTCGCTGAAAGAGGTTGCCGCCTCCGCCTTGACCCCGTGCCTTGCCAGGGTGACGGCGAGATCGTCCGCCGCTGCCAGGCCGGTATGGGACCGATCCTCGCTGGGGTCGATGGCCAGCACGCGGACATGGCTTGCGTCTTTCAGGATCGGCAGGGCGTCGAAGGCGGCTCGTGCGGCCTCGCGCGTGGCGTTCCAGGTCAGCATAACCCGATCGCCGATGCGGTCGAACCGGCCGGCATATGGGACAAGCAGAACCGGCCGCCCCGATCCCATGACCAGATCGACCAAGATATTGCCGCCGCCCCATTCGGCGTCGCGGGCCTGCCCGGCGATGACAAGGTCGGCGCACATGGCGTGCCGGTTGAAGACACGGTGCTGGTTCGGGCTGGTAGCCTCCTCGCGACGCCACTCGCTCCTGATCGCGGCCGAGCGCGTCCGCTCCGCGAAGATGCGTTCGATCGCCTCGGCTTCGGCCTGCATCAAGCGGCGGTTCTCCTCGAAGAATTCCACCGGAACCTCCGCCGGGGTCATGCCGCCGGCGTAGTTCGAAAAGCTGGGAACCACATGCAGCCCGACCAGATGCGCGTCATGGCGCTCCGCCAGTGGGAGGGCGACGTCCAGAAGCGCTTCGGCGCGATCCTTCGACCCCAGACAGACCAGTATCGTCTTGAACATCGCGTTTCTCCCGAATGTCGGCAGCCGCTGCCTGATGCGTGAACGGATTGCGGCTTGACCCCGTTTATCCGATCACGAAATGGGCTCCTTGATCTGGCTCAATCGTGGCCTGTGAACGTCGCTTTATTCGCTGCGAGCACGGTTGTTTGACGTGGCGCAAGGTAGCGTTGGTTGCCCGGGAGTATCGCGCACAGTTCAAGCGCCCAGGTGCTTCGCGCCGATCGCAGCGGAGGCCTGACAGCGGGAGGACCCCAATGGACGAGCCAGTCCCTTTTCCAGATCGCGCTACGGCCGGTCGTCTGCTTGCCGATCGGCTGGCTCGGATGGAACTCGCCGATCCTGTGGTGTTGGCCTTACCGCGCGGCGGCTTGCCTGTGGGGCTGCAGATCGCGCGAACGCTTGCGGCCCCGCTTGATCTGCTGATCGTGCGCAAGATCGGCGTGCCGTGGCAGCCCGAACTCGCCGCCGCGGCGGTCGTCGAGGGCGAAGGCGAGGGAGCCGAGGTGGTGCGCAACGACGACGTGATACAGCTCGCGGGGCTCGACGACGCCACACTCGACAAGCTCGCCGACAAGGAGCTGCGGGAGATCGCCCGGCGGCGGGACGCCTATCTTTCCGGCCGAGCGCCTGTCCCGACGGCCGGCCGGACGGCGATCCTCGTCGATGATGGCATCGCCACCGGCGCCACCGTCCGCGCAGCGCTCATCGGCTTGCGCCGCCGCGGCGCCGCCCGTCTGGTGCTGGCCGTGCCGGTGGCCCCGTGCGAGACGCTGGTGGCGCTGCGGCCGCTCGTCGACGATCTGGTCTGCCTGACGACGCCGGAGCCTTTTTATGCCATCGGCGTTCACTACCGGGACTTTCACCAGCTCGGCGACGACGAAGTTGTTGCCATGCTGGACGCGGCGCGCGGTGAGACGTCCGGACAGGCCGGCGGCTGATAGGGGCGGCCGACGGTAGGAAGGCGCTTTCGGAGAGAGCACGAGAGGCGGTCGCCCGTCCGCTCGTCACGAATCTACACGGCCGGCCGCACCGAGATGATCTTGAAGGTACGCAGACCCAGGCCGGGCTCATCGATGGAGACATACTCGCCTTCGCGGAAGACATGCTGGGCAAACCGGTAACCGGGTTCGTCGTCGGCGTCGGCCTCGTAATCATAGTCGAAGACCCATTCGCCCTTGCGATAGCTGAGTGTGCCGAGCGCCGTGCGTTCGCCGTCCCAAAACCGTGTCACGGTAAAGCGCTCCGGCGCCGTCTTCCAGGCCTCCGGGTCGAGATGGCCGTCCGGCGTCAGCGCCGCCGTGAATTCGTAGCCTCGATGGGCATTGCCCTCGGGATTTTCGCGGTCGCGGGCCAGTTCCATATGGATGCGGTTGAGATTCATGGTCGGTCGCTTTCTCACAGAGCCGGAAGAGGTGCGGGCTCTATTCCTGAATGCTGTCGATGTAGGCGATGATCGCGGCCGTCTGGACCGGCGTCGCCATGAATTCGGGCATGTCGGGATGGCCGGTGACGATGCCTTCGACGAATGCCTCGCCAAGCGCTTCGATGGGGTAGCGCTTCGACAGCGTGCGAAATTCCGGTGCGTCGGGATGCGAACTCTTGTCGGCTTTGCCGATGCCATGGCAGCGAACGCAATTGTCCTCGACCAGCGCCAATCCGTGGGCGATCTCCTCTGCTGACTGGGCGGCGGCGAGGGCCGGCGCGAGCAGGGCCACTCCCACGGCGGTGGCGAATGCCAATCCTGATTTTTGTCGCATCCCAGTCTCCCGATCCTCCTTCGTAGACCGCCACGCTAGCAGCGCCGAAGGACCTTGATCTTGATGCGGATCAAACCGACGAGATATCTCGCCGCCGGATCAGGGGGTGGGCGCGCCGTCGCGCGGGCTGGTGAGCCGCGCGTCGGCTCCCTCGATCTGCCGAGATGAAACGACGGGGGAGGGCTAAAATGCGCTGACCGGAAAATAACGCAGAAGAAGCTCCGAGAAGCCCTTCTTCTCGACGATCCGGCCGATGGCGTAGTCGATCGAGCGGGCCAGTGCGCGATCGTTGGGCGCGACGGCGATGGCGAGGCCCTCGCCGAGAAAGCGGTCGGACAGATAAGGGCCGCCCGAGAACACGCAGCAATCGGCCGCGGAATCGCTTTCGAGCCAGAAGGATAGGCCGACGCCGTCGCCGAAGAATGCGTCGATCTCGCCGTTCTTCAGTGCTTCCAGCGCATCGCGGCGGGTGGCGAAGGGGCGCGGCGCGGCGGATGGAAAAAACGCCCCCAGCATCGCCGCGTGGGCGCCGCCTTCTTCCACCCCGATGCTCTTGCCGGCTGTTGCCTCGGCGACCGGCTCCTGAAACTGGCGGTCCTTGCGGGTCACGAAGCGGGCGGGATAGCGGAAATACGGCTCGGTGAAGGCTAGTTCCTGCCGGGTTGTGGGCGTCATCGCGAGACCGACCACGATGGCGTCGCCGTCGCCGCGCTTCACCGCAGGCACGAGGTCCTTGAAAGCCATTGCCTCGATCTGACAACGCGACAGTACGTCCAATTCCTCGCAGATCGCCCGGACGAGATCGACGTGGAATCCCGCGAGCCGCCCCCGAGGATCGAGGAAATTGAACGGCGGATAGTCGGTGGTTGTGAGGAAGCGGATTCGCTGGCGGCCGTCCAGCTGCGGTTTCGTCATACGCTGACGCTGGTCGAAGAAGTTGGGGATCGACACCGTCTCCATTTCGGCGGCCACGGAGCGAAGCTGGCCGGTGCCGAGGACAGGCGCCAGCGCCAGAACCAAAACAAGAAGCAACCGGAGCGAGAAATTTTCTCTCATATGTTTGTTTCCCTTGCGTAATCGCTCGCTCAAGATGAAAGAGGGCGCCGTGACTGCCGAAGTTCGCAAACGTGCGCCGCGAACTCGAGCGGGTGGCCCGATTGCGCGACGATCCTTTGCAACTCCCGTCGGCGTACGCCGCCAAACCCGCCGTCTTTCCGACGCCGCCGCTCGGTGACGGAGCGCGATCCCCAATTCGTTTCCCGCTGTCGCCCAAAACGGTGGCAACCGCAAGGCGCTCGCGACAAGGTCTGTGCGAGGGCGTGCTCGCCGCCCTCGGCCTCGACACCGCGACAATCAGGGCCGCGCGATCCGCCGCGGAGCGAAACGGCACCGATCTCTTGGCCGAAATCGTCGCCTGCGGGGCCGCCGATGCGCGGACTGTCGCCGCCGCCATGGCCGAAGCGCTTGATGTCCCGTTCGACGGGATCGCCCCGGGCGATCGGATCATCGGCGCCGAGCGCGGCAAGACGGTGGCCTTGCCGCGCCTCGTCAAGACCTGCGACGATGAGCTGAAGACGAAGCTGTTCCTGCTGCCAAAGTTGGAAGGTCTCGACCGGACGGCCGATTTCCTGTGGCGCCGGCCGGAGGTCAAGGACAGGGCGCGGGTGACCACGGAGGCCGACGTGAAATCGGCCATGGCGCGACAGAGCGAACGTCAGCGTCTCGATGCCGCCGTCCTCAGCCTCGCCGCCGAGCAGCCTCGTCAGTCGGCCCGCACCGTTGTGGAAGCAGGCCAGGCGATCGGCCTCATGCTGGCATTCGGCCTGTTGCTTCTGGCGTTTTTCTCGGCGCCTGGGGCCACGGTTGCGATCCTGCATCCCATCGCGGGCGTGTTGTTCGCTGCCTGTCTCACCATCCGGCTCGCCGCCGCGATCAGCCGGCAGTCGCCGTCCGCAGACGCCCACGCGTCTTCGCAATCGGACGAGCCGCCGCCGCTCTATTCGGTCCTCGTCGCGCTCTATCACGAAGCGGCGGTGGTCGATCGTCTGGTGCGGGCCTTGAGCAAACTCGACTGGCCGGCCAGCCGGGTCGAGATCAAGCTGATCTGCGAGGGCGACGACGCGGCGACGATCCGCGCGGTCGAGCGCGCCATCGCCGGCCGTCCGCAATTCGAGGTAGTCGTGATTCCGGCTTGCGAGCCACGCACGAAGCCGAAGGCGCTCAATTACGCGCTGCCGCTCACCGCGGGGGAGTTCCTGGTCCTCTACGATGCCGAGGACGAACCGGAACCGGGCCAATTGCGCGAGGCCTTTGGACGGTTCCGCCAGGGGCCGGCCAATCTCGTCTGCCTGCAGGCGCCGCTCGTCGTGCGCAACGGCGCGAACAACTGGCTGGCGGGCATCTTCGCGCTGGAATATGCGGCCCTGTTCCGCCGGCTTCTGCCCTGGCTTTCCGGACATGGCTTTCCGGTTCCGCTCGGGGGTACGTCGAACCATTTCGTCGCCCTTATGTAGCAGATGCACCAACCTTTTTGAGGAGTTCGCAGCGATGAACTCATACAATCCCGCAGAAGATCATCAAGTCGACGCGGGGATAATCAGGCATGTGGAAACGCTACGGGCGGCCGGAATCAATACGTTCGAGTCATGCGAAGGTGGAGCGGGCCACGCCTATCCAGAACCGACAATTCGGTTTCATGGAGACCGCAGCGAAGGCTACAAAGCACTCGCTGCGGCCATGCAGCACGGTCTGGCTGTCTCAGACCTTCGCCGCGTCTGGCCCATCATTGACGGAGAGCCTACCGGCCCATGGTGGGAAATCGTCTTCAAGTCGGAACCTAGCTGAGGCGCTCGCACTCTTTGCAAAGCGGCTTACCGCCGGTGCCTTGCCGCAGGTTTTCAGATTCGATGTTGTTGCCGGTGTTGCATTCCGTATTGTTGTGGTGGACGGACTGCTTTGTCGAATGCCAAGGGGACTTCTTCGCCATCGTATCCTCCTCATATGGTCTGGCAAACTTAGAGTATCAGGAGAAATGCGGTTGTCGAGTCTCGGGAGCGGCGCATGAAGCCCGCCCGCACCGACACCTACGAACATACCATCACCGGCTTGCTGGCAAAGCGCGTGGACATGTTCCACGAGGCCGAACGCATCCGCGACAGGCTGGCCGAAATCCGCAACGATATCGACGCGCTGGACCGCGTGCTCGGCACTCTCGGCTACACCGGCAACCTGGACGCCGAAATGCCACGCCAGAAGCGCCACGTCGTGTTCGGCAAGGGTGAACTCACGACCAACATCCTTCGCGAACTACGCATGGCGGAAGGACCGCTAACGTCCCGCGAACTGGCACGGTCGATCGTGGCGCTCAATGGCGATGCTCGGGATAGGAAATACGTCTCGGACGTGGTGAAGCGCGTCAGCAAGGCGCTACGGGAACAGCGGGAACGGGGCGTGGTGCGCTCGGCTACCGATGAACGTGGGAACCTGCTGTGGGCGCTGAGAGAGCGGCGGGTTTAGACGCAAAAAGCCCCGCTTCGGCGGGGCTTTTTGCCTAGAGGACGTGTTCTTTTCACATGGCGATCTTGTGATCGTCGTCGTCGAAATTGGACATATTTACCTCCCGCAGGGCCTTAACCATCTGAGTGGGGTAAGCGTTAATAAGCAGGAGATAGGCGCGATGGGCCTGCACTGGCCGCGACCTACCCTGTTCCCACTGTTTAAGCTGATCCAGTCCAAAGCCAAACGTCGAAGCAAAATCCTTCTGCGAAAACCGCGTCTTCGCTCGAATTGCTTTTACATCGACTTCGGAGGGTACGTGCAGCCTATAGGGAGAGGACTCCCCGTGCGCGACGGAAAGAGCCTCTTCCAAACCTTCTGCAATTTGGTCGAAAACGTCTTTACTCATCCTGCTTCTCCTACTGCGAGCGGCATAACCCGTCTCGAATACTGTGAAACGATCTTATCGGAAAGTTTCTTCAGTGCATTTCGTTCGGCTTTTGTCAGTGTCACTTTCTTGCTTTTCGCAAAAACGGTTACCAGAAAAACTGGCAAATCCGGTCCCGTAAACAGCGTGATGGTCCGCACTCCACCGCTCTTGCCTTTGTTGCTCTTTTCGAGGGCGAAGCGTAGTTTCCGACAGCCACCAGTGCCCTGCATTTCGTCGCCAGCCTCCGGGTTCCGCGACAGAAAATCGACAAGACGATCAATGTCATCGTCCGACATTCCAGCCGTAATGGCATGACGACGAAACGTTTGCAGTTCGGATACGGTGTGCTGCGCTTTCTCGCTCATGCCTTCATATGTATGTAATCTACGCACCAGTCAATGGAGAAATCATTAAGACGCCCGCTGCCAATATCCACACCATGACCGGCTAACCGGCGACAGAAGCGAGTTGCCGACCAGCGCGAAGGCGTTCCCGCCATTGTCGCGGCGACGGTGATCCTCGCACCACGCGGCGTTCGCGGCGTAGGCGGCGAGGTATTTCGGCGACACGCCGTGATGCTGACCGCGCACCATGCGGCGAAGGCGGGAGAAGAAGCTTTCTGCCCAGTTTGTGTGCTTGCCGTGTCCCTCGCTGTAGGCTTCCGAGTGATTGATACGCTCTGTCGGGAAGAAGGCTTCCAAGACATCCCAGTGCGTCGCCTCGTCGGCATAGACGGTCGAGCCGGTCGCGACGAGCTGGCGGGCGATCTCGACACCCTCGTGCTCGAAATTGCGAACGTAGGTCATGGTGCGGCCCATGCGCTCGCGAAGGGCGATGACGACGCGGCGGGTGCCGGTCTGGTGTTCCTTCAAGCGACGGTCGACGCGATCCTCTTTGCGGTTCGCCGGCTTCACATGACCGCCGAAATAGGCGCCGTCGATCTCGACTTCATCGTCCAGCGTGAAGCCCGCCGTCTCGTTGGACATCGCTTCGCGGAGCTTGTGGCACATCACGAAGGCCGTCTTGTATTGAACGTCGATATCGCGGGCCATCTGCAAAGCAGACACGCCCTTGACCGCGTTGACGAACAGGGCGATCGCGGCGAGCAAATCGGCAAAGGCCATCTTGCGGGAATGGNAACGTCGATATCGCGGGCCATCTGCAAAGCAGACACGCCCTTGACCGCGTTGACGAACAGGGCGATCGCGGCGAGCAAATCGGCAAAGGCCATCTTGCGGGAATGGAAGATCGTGCCGCTCGTCACCGAGAACTGGTGATAGCAGGCAACGCACTTGAAGCGGCGGCGGCTGGTGATCGAATAGGTATCGAGGCAGCCGCAACGCGGGCAAACTGGCTCGCCACCCGTGGAAGACCAGCGGATCGCCTTGAACTGATCGTAAGCCTTGTCCTCGCCGGCCTTGTAGATGGCCTTGAGGGAGAGGGTGCGGGCTTGAGCCGAGAGGAGAAATTGCTGCGCCATTGTCATCATATCCAGTGCTTGTGCACCTAATATGATGATGGCATATCACTACGTCAAGGGCTTTCGCATCAAAAATGATGACATTCGCCCTATAAGCCGCTATGTATCCGCTCGTAACCCAAAGCGGAGCGAGGATCATGGTCGAACGGACGGACTGGGAAGAGAAGGCAAAGGGCATCATCCGAGGCGAAATGGCCCGGCGCGGCGTCACCTATGCCCAGCTTGTCGAACGCCTGGCAGAGATTGGAGTTGACGAGAACGAACGGAACCTGCGGAATAAGGTATCTCGGGGGAAGTTCACCGCAGGATTCTTGCTTCAATGTCTCAACGCGATCGGGGTTCAGTCCATACAGCTGTAACGGCAATTTTCCTGATTATAATCATCGCTTCAGCGATCGGCGCCATATGGAGTGTTGCGTCAAGGACCACCCGTGATCGTATACAGGCAGAGGCCGCCGCCCAAGAACATGCCCGCCATGCCGATCAGGAGATAGAACGTCGCTGCGCCGTCGCCCAAGGTCCGAGAGCCGTGGCGGTATGCGTAAGAGAAATAATAGAATCCACCAATGAAGAGAAGCGCGCCGAGCGCGATCTTGCCGCCCAATCCGGCATGGACGAATGGGCGTTTTGGATGATGTGGGCGAGCTTCTTTTCGGCTGGGGTTACAGGTCTGGGCGTTTATTGGGTGAAGGAAACACTCGCTGAAACCCGTCATGCGGTGAAGGCCGCTGACGATGCGGTTGTCGTCACTCGCGAGATCGGTAGAGCCCAAACCCGCGCCTATCTCCATGTGGCATCGGCCACCTTCCATGCGGAACCTCAAAACTTTGTAATCGAACTCAAACTCAAGAACAGCGGACCTACCCCGGCTCGAATACGGAACATCGGATACCATCTGATGATTTACGAGACGACGCTCAACAACAGCCCGATGACAGGGCCGTATGACCCCGCTGAGACCAGTGTTACTCCCGTGGTCGCGGCGGTCGCGACCGACACGGCTGTCGCCTATTGGAGTGCCGAAAACCTCGGGTCCGAAATCTACGGGAAGATTTACAGTCACAATCCCCGATGCACCGTCATGGTCGACCTTGTTTGGGTCGACGTTTACAATCGGGAGTAGGAAGCTCGCTTCATGATAAACGTTATTCCAGCTACGGACAGCGTTAAAGCCAGCCCGCCCTACACTGGCCGCTTCCACGCTCAATACATTTACACACACGATCGCGACGGCAGCTAGGCCGGCCCACACGACAGACCGGATCACAGCCGCACGGCCCTTGGTGCGTTTGCTACATAAGGGCGCATTTCGTCCGCAGCCGCCTGGTCGAGATCGGGGGGTGGGATTCCCACAATGTCACGGAAGACGCCGATCTCGGCATGCGCTTTTATCGCGCCGGCTACCGGGTCGAGACGCTATCGTCTCCGACGATGGAAGACGCACCCGAGCGCTGGGCTGTCTGGCACCGGCAACGAACCCGCTGGACGAAGGGTTGGGCGCAGACCTGGCTGGTCCATATGCGCCAGCCGGGCCTACTCCGGCGGCAAATCGGCCTGCGCAACTTCGTCGTCTTCCAGTTGCTCTTCGTGGGGATGCTGGCCTCGGCGCTAGCCCATCCGGTGTTTCTCGCCCTCGCGATCCTGACGCTTGCGAGCTTCGCGACGAACGGTATCTCGAGTGCTTATCAGGGGCTCGTCTTCGCGCTCGACCTGTTCAACGCGGTCGGGGGCTATGCCGCGTTCATCGCCCTGTCGATCGGTGCCCTTGATGCCAGGGAGCGGGGTGTGCTGGTCAAATATTACCCGCTTCTCTACCTCTATTGGCTGCTGATTGCAGTCGCCGCGCTGCGCGCCCTCGGGCAACTCGTCAGCGCGCCACACCAATGGGAAAAGACTCCGCACGATATTCGCTCGCGAGCCGATCCCGGTGACGCCCGGTATCGGCTCGAACCGCATTTCGGCGAGGACTGAGGGCGAAACAGGTCGGGGCAGGGAATGGCGCCGCAGTTGCCTGACGCCGCCGGCAGCCGTCCTTATCGCCAGACGCCGCGGCGCTCCCGCCGGGCCTCGGTCTCGGCGTCCTCATAGGGGCCGCCGGTGACCGCTTTCGCCCAGCCATTGCGCACGATCCACGCGCCGACGTCGTTGCCTTGCAGGGTACAGGCGCTCTCGATCGTCTCCGGTTTCCGGCCGAAATCTTCCGGTGCCTGGCAGCGGACCGCGCGGGAGCGCAGATACCCCCGCAGCGCCGTTCGGGCCCGCATGCCGCAGGGCCAGGCGCCGGCGTCCGCTTCGCATGTCTCGCCGAGCGGGAGCGGGTCGATGCCCGTAAGGACGATGGTGCCGTCGCCGATTTTCAGATGGGCCGCGTCGACGGCGACCGGGCGAGGAAGCAGCACCTGCCGCGTGCTCCTCGGCGTCTCGTCCTCCTCGACCGCCGGCGTTGACAGGGGCCGGCGCGGCGGCAGGCGGTCGAAGGCCTCGCCGGCGCGTTGACCGCGGGTAAAGCCGCCGGGCGTCACATCGCGGTCGGGCGCGACAACGGAGGGCGTTCCTGAATCAGCTTGGGCTGGCCGATCCGCGGAATCTGGCGGGTTCTCGATGGAAGCGTTCTCGCCGGCTGGAATCTGCTGCGGTGCACCGGGCTCTGCTGCTCCGCGCTCGCCGAGCGGCGAGAGACGGATAAGGAGCACGACCAGTGCGACCAGCGCCGCTGCGATGAACAGCGCGCGAATCATGCCGGACAGCGGGCATCCGCCGGCCGGCCCGCAGGTTTTAGCAACACGGACCGCCTCATTGGCTGGCCCAGAGTATCCGTGCCATCCATTCGATTTGGTCGACCGCGAAATGGAGGTCGGGATAGTCGGGATTGACCGAGCCGAGTTCGATGCTGCGGCTGGTTCGGCGTTGCAGGATCTTCGCCATCACCTCCCCGTCACGGGTTCGCACGACGACCCGGTCGCCGCGGCGGACCGACGAACTCGGCGAGACGATGACGACGTCGCCGTCGCGATAAAGCGGCATCATCGAATGGCCGGACACTTCCAGCGCATAAACGGCTTCGTCGCCGGTCGTCGGTAGCGAAATTTCGTCCCAGCCCTGACCGACCGGAAAGCCGGCATCGTCGAAATAACCGCCGGTCCCCGCCTGGGCGAAGCCGAGCAATGGCACGCTGGCGGTTCCGCGCGTGGGCGACAACTCGTCCCCACTGCCGCGAACCAGCGCCGTGAATTCCTCCAGGCTCGTGCCCGTCGAATGGATGACCTTGGAAAGGGATTCCGTCGATGGCCAGCGCGGTCGTCCGTCTCCGGCATTTCGCTTCGACTTGTTGAAAGTGGTGGGATCGAGGCCCGCGCGCCGCGCCAGCCCGGAGGCCGATAGCTGGTTGCGGGCGGCGAGGGCGTCGATGGCGGCCCAGATCCGGTCATGCGAAAACATCGTGTGGGACTCGTGGCGACAGCGGCAAAGGAATATATACCTTGAACGCTCATAGAGTGCCGAGCGGACCTTGTCCATATCGCAACGTCAAATTTCACGGAAAATAGCGCGGCTATCCCCAAGCGCAAAGAATTCGTGCGGCTAAAGGTTCGGCCGGAACCACATCGAGATTATGCTATTCCTGTGACAGGTTTTCTCTATGACCGACCGGTTCAATCCGTCGCGGCGAGAGGGCGCGGGGTCGAACGGGAGGATGGATCGGCGGATGGACGGCAAATTCATGGCACACGCCAGCGACGAGATGCGCCGCCGGGCCAGTGAACCTGGCCGGGGCCGCGAGGCCGCCGGGCCATTCTCGATTCCCTGGAAGGGCTGGAAGGATATCCTCCTCAGGATCTATCACTCGTTCTGGGAGGATCGGGTGATGCTGATCGCGGCGGGGGCGACCTTCTATCTGCTCCTGGCGCTATTTCCGGCCTTCGCGGTGTTCGTCTCGCTTTACGGCTACGTCAACGATCCGGCGACGATCAGCGAGCATATCGCCTTTGCCGGCCGTTTCCTGCCACAGGCCGGCACCGAACTTCTTCAGGCGCAACTCGACAATCTGGTCAATCAGAAACCGTCCTCCCTGTCGATCGGCTTCATTTTCGGTTCCCTGTTCGCGCTGTGGAGCGCCAATAACGGCATCAAGACGCTGTTCGAGGCGATGAACGTCGCCTATGGCGAGAGCGAAAGACGTAGTTTCATCAAGCTCAATCTCATCGCGCTCTGCTTCACCCTCGGCGCTATCTTCATCGGCATCGTTCTGATCACCATGGTCGGCGTGGTTCCGGTGGTGATGGCGTTGTTTGGGTTGCGCGGTTTCACCGAAACCCTGATCGCCGCGATGCGCTGGCCGGTGGTTTTCCTTCTGATCGTGGTGGCGATCGCCCTGATCTATCGCTATGGACCGAGCCGCAATCGCGCCCGCTGGAGTTGGGTGCTGTTCGGCGCCGTACTGGCGGCGGTCGTCTGGGTGGCCGCCTCGATCGGCTTTTCCTGGTATCTCCAGAACTTTGCCAACTACAACGCGATGTACGGTTCCCTCGGCGCCGTGATTGGCTTCATGATGTGGGTCTGGATTTCCTCGCTGATCTTTATCATCGGCGCGGAGATCAACGCCGAGATGGAGCATCAGACGGCTCAGGACACGACCAAGCCGCCGGCCAAACCCATCGGGACCCGCGGTGCGCGCGTGGCGGATACGGTAGGGCAGAGTTCGCGGCGCAATCCCGACCCGACCGCCGAGAAGCGCGGGTTTTTCGGCTGATCGTGCTGGTCTGCTTCCGTCCGGGCGGTCCGATCGAGTCGCCCGCGCGTCGGATTCGTCGCAAACCAGACGGGGGCGCCCGCATTGATGGTGTAAGCGGCGCAATGCTCGGCGTGGCCGCGGACCATCCCCACACAGGGGGATGCTCGGCTCCCTCCGAGTTCGTCTTTTCTGGAGGCCTCATGTCCGTCAGCTTTTTCGAGCTTTTCAAGATCGGGATCGGCCCGTCGTCCTCGCATACGGTCGGGCCGATGTGGGCGGCCAGGCGCTACCTCGATCGCCTTGACGATCGCGGGCTGAAGGGCGCGGCGGCGCGGATCGTCGTCAAACTCTACGGTTCGCTTGCGCTGACCGGAAAGGGGCATGGCACCGACAAGGCGGTGATGCTCGGCCTTGCCGGGCTCAAGCCCGACACGCTCGATCCGGACGATGCGGAGGATCTCTACGTCTATATTCGCGACAAGGGCGAGTTGCAGCTCGATCGCGGGCAGCGCATCGTCTTTCGAGACGGCGAGGAACTGCTGATGCTCAAGCGCGAGCGGTTGCCCCACCATTCCAACGGCATGCGTTTTGCCGCCTTCGACGCGGCGGGGGCCGAGATCGATACCGCCGACTACTACTCCGTCGGCGGCGGTTTCGTGATGTCCGCCGAAGACGCCGCCGGTGAGGCGCCGGTCCTGACCAACGCGCGGGCGCCCTATGAATTCGGTTCCGCCGACCGGCTTCTGGAAATCTGCGAAACCAAAGGCCTGTCGATCGCCGAACTGGTGCTTGCCAACGAGGAAACCTGGCGCTCCAAGTCCGAGGTCCGCGATGGTATTCTCGCCATCCGCGACGCCATGTTCGAATCGATCGAACGCGGCTGCCGCATGGAAGGGATTCTGCCGGGCGGTCTCAAGGTCCGGCGGCGCGCCAAGCAGCTTCATGGCGAACTTCTGAAACGCCCAGAAAGAGCCTTGCGGGACCCGCTGACGACGCTCGACTGGGTCAATCTCTACGCCCTGGCGGTCAACGAGGAGAACGCCGCGGGCGGGCGGGTCGTCACCGCGCCGACCAATGGTGCCGCCGGCGTCATTCCAGCGGTGCTCGCCTACTACGAACGCTTCGTTCACGGCGCGTCCGATGAGGGGGTCGTGGATTTCATGGCGACCGCCGCGGCGATCGGGGCGCTCTACAAACAGAACGCCTCGATCTCGGCGGCCGAAATGGGCTGTCAGGGAGAGGTGGGCGTCGCCTGCTCGATGGCCGCGGGCGCGCTTTGCGCTGTCCTCGGCGGAACGCCGCGGCAGGTCGAGAACGCCGCCGAGATCGCCATGGAGCACAATCTCGGGCTGACCTGCGATCCGATCGGCGGGCTTGTCCAGATTCCCTGCATCGAGCGCAACACCATGGGCGCGGTCAAGGCGATCAACGCCGCGCGGCTGGCCCTCAAGGGCGACGGCACGCATTTCGTCTCGCTCGACAGCGTCATCGAGACCATGCGCCAGACCGGCGTCGACATGAGCGAGAAATACAAGGAGACCGCCCTCGGCGGCCTCGCCGTGAACGTCACGCTTTGCTGACCTGACATCCGGGGCGTTCACACGCGTCCCGGATGGGGAAGCACGATCTTGGTTCGCAAGGTCAGCCTCTGCGGCTGACGAAGCTCTTGAAGACGAAGCCACGCTTGCCGTCGGCGGAAACCTCGCACCACAGTTTGCAACCGTGGACTTCGACCGTCCGTCCCTTGGGCAGCACGGCGATCACCTTGGCGCCGTTGTCCGGTTTGGCCCGCAGGTTGACCGCGACCTTGACGCTGGCCGTGGGCTTGGCTTCCGGCTCGGCCTCCGTGCCAGACGCCGCCTCGACCGCAGGTTCCTCGGCCGTCGTCTCCGACGCGGCGATCTCTGCCGCGTCATAGCCCGCCGTCGGCTCGCTGACAGGATCGGTCTCCGGGATCGCCCAGCGCGCCATATCGGGCGTTCCATCCGCGCCGACCGGTGCACTGACGATCGGACGCTGGCCGACGAGGGATGTGATACTTCCGGTCGTCAAAAGATCCGCCGACAGGCCGGTGGTGGCTTCGCTCGGCGCCGAAGGCAGACGCAGGGCAAGCGCTACCGCCACCGCATCGCTGGTCGGCGCGGGAGCGTCAGCCGCGCTCTTCGGCAGGTCCTCAGTGGTGAGGCGAAGCCGCGCATCGGTCTCGGCCGCGGGGACCGTGACCGGCTCGACCGCCAACTCAACTGGGGTCTCCAGCGCCGCCGCCCGCGTGTCGCTGGCGGACGCCGCCGCCCGCGTGTCGCTGGCGGACGACGCCATCGCGGCCTCGACAGGCGTGCGCGCGGCCGAGGCCGCGGCTGTTGCCGCGCTTTCCGCCGCCGGAGCGCGAGCAGTCATCGCCGCCGGGCCGTTGGAGGCGGCATCGCCGCCTGAAGACATGGCCAGCAGCGCGACGGCGCCGACAGCCACCGCCGAGACGAGCGTCATCGTCAGATACGCAGCGACCGGTCGGCGCCGCAGACCGCCCACCGATTCACGAGGTTCCCAACGGTTCGGCTTGTTCTGAGTCGGTCCCGCAGCCGGCTTACGGCGTGAGAAAAAGCGCGCGAAACTTGCGCTTTCACGCGTTTCAGCCTGCGCCTGCTCAAAGTCGGTCCGGCGCTCAGCCAGCCGCTTCAACAGCTCAGCTTCGCTCGCGCGTCCCCCGCTTTGCAATCCATCCCCTGTCGTCATTGAGACGTCTCCTTGCCGACCCCCTCTCGGGCCGGACGTTCATCCGCCGCACCGGTTCAAGGTCGCAATCTCTCGACAGGCCCGTTTGGCCTGCCATGCGCGATATCCCTAGGCGAAGGTTAAACCCGCGAATTATGGCCAATCAGGGGTCTGAGCGACTCAAATTCGCCGGCAAGCTGACTCTTTTTGCGTTTTTCGGCTCGACAGCCGGCTCAGTTGGGCCAAGAGGCAGCGCCAGATCGCCGCAGATGCGCGATCATCGTCCCGGCCTGGCGCTGGCCTCAGGCAGCCTTCGCCTGGGGCGGCTTCGGCGGAAAGCGACCGTAAAAGCTCTCGCCCTTCTCCGCCATCTCCCGCAACAGCGGCGTCGGCCGGAAGCGCTCGCCATGCCGGTCCGCCAGCTTGTCGCATTGCGTGACGAAGGCCTTGACGCCCATGCCATCGATGTAGCTGATCGTGCCGCCGGTGTAGGGCGCGTAGCCGAAACCGAGGATCGAACCGACATCGGCCTCGCGCGGATCGACGACGACGCCTTCCTCCATGGTGCGGGCGGCCTCCAGCGCCATGGTCGCCAGGAAGCGCTGCTGCAATTCCTCGAAGTCGATGCCGTCGGCCGGCTGCTGCTCGAACATCTGCTTGAGGCCGGGCCACAGCGACTTCTTGGCGGGCTTGGCCGGATAATCGTAAAAGCCCTTGCTGGCCTTGCGACCCAGCCGGCCATCGCTGTTCATCTGCTCCACCAGCTTGAAATGACGCGGGTCGACGGAATCGTCGCCCATGTCGCGCATAGTCGCCTTCATGATCCGAAGCGACAGATCGACGGCGGTCTCGTCGTTGAGGGCGAGCGGCCCGACCGGCATGCCGGCGAACTTTGCCGCGTTCTCGATCATCGCCGGCGGAATGCCCTCGACCAGCATGTCGTAGGCTTCCGACATGTAACGCAGCACGCAACGATTGGCGAAAAAGCCACGGGTGTCGTTGACCACGATCGGCGTCTTCTTGATCGCCCGCACGAAGTCGAGCGCGACAGCCAGCGCCTTGTCGCCGGTCTTTTCGCCGAGGATCACCTCGGTTAGCATCATCCGGTCGACCGGCGAGAAGAAGTGGATGCCGATGAAGCGCTCCGGATCGTCGAAGGCTTCGGCAAGACCTGTGATCGGGATCGTCGAGGTATTGGAGGCGTAGATCGCGGTTTTCGGCAGGACGGCGGCTACCATGCGGGTCACCTCGGCCTTGACGTCGCGATCCTCGAACACCGCCTCGACGACGAGATCGGCGTCTTTCAGCGCATCATAGTCGGAGGTGGCAATGATCCTGGCGAGCACTGCCTCGGCCTGTTCCTTGTTGGCGCGGCCCTGACCGACGAGCTTGTCCATCAGCGTCTTCGAATGTGCCTTGCCCATGTCGGCGGCGTCCTGGTCGCGGTCGATGAGCACCACGTCGAGGCCGCCCTGGGCTGCGACATAGGCGATGCCCGCACCCATGAAGCCGGCACCGACGATGCCGATTTTTTTCAGCTGCGAGGCCGGTACGTTCGCCGGCCGGCGCGCGCCCTTGTTGAGCTCCTGCATGGAGACGAACAGCGAGCGGATCATCATCGCTGCCTCGGTCGTCTGCAGGACCTCGGTGAAGTAACGCTGCTCGACCCGCAGCGCCGCGTCGATTGGTAAAAGCAGGCCCTCATAGACGCATTTCACGATGGCGCGGGCGCCGGGATAATTATCGTTGGTCTCCTTGCGGTAGAGTGAGGCGACCGCTGGCCAGACCTGTGCCCCTTGCGCCGAATAGACCGGCCCGGAGGGCAGCTTGAAGCCCTTCTGGTCCCAAGGCTGCACCGGCGACAATCCGGCCTTGAGCATCTCTTTGGCCTTGGCGACGAGTTCGTCTGCCGCCACCACCGCGTCGATCAGCTTCATGCCCTTGGCCTTCTCGGCCGAAAGCGTCGAGCCCTTGAGCAGCATCTGCAACGCCGACTGGGTGTCGGTCAGGCGCGGCACGCGCTGAGTGCCGCCGGCGCCGGGAAAAATCCCGACCTTGACCTCCGGCAGGCCCATCTTGGCCCCGGCCGCCGCGATCCGGCCGTGGCAGGCCAATGCGAGTTCGAGGCCGCCGCCCATGCAGGTGCCGTTGATCGCCGCGACGAAGGGCTTGCCGCAGGTCTCCAGCTTGCGCCAGAGCCAGGACATGCGTCCGACGCCGTCGAACAGCTCCTGGATCGCCGCGTCCTTGTCCTCGCACCTCTTCGCCTCGAAGCTTGCGAACATGCCGGACAGCATCTTGAGGTCGGCACCGCCGGTGAAGGAGCCGGTCTTGCCCGAAGTGATGACGGCGCCCTTGATCGCAGCGTCGGCGACGATCTGATCGACGATGCGGTCGATCTCGTCCATCACCGCCGCTGTGAAGACGTTCATCGACCGGTCGGGCATGTCCCAGATGATCAGCGCGATGCCGTCGGCATCGGTTTCGACGGTGAAGTTCTCGTAGCTCATTGGTCCGCTCCCGGTCTTGTCTGCCGGCATCGATTGCCGGCTGAGGAAATTCTTGTCTGCCAGTCGCATCGGGCCGGACAAGGCGATCGTGTTTTCAGAATTGCGAAACCGTTGTTTGGTAAGGATCCAGGACAATCGGCCATTGCGAGGAACCGTGACCATGACCACCACATGCGAGGG
Source organism: Aurantimonas sp. C2-5-R2 (assembly GCF_036549495.1). NCBI lineage: Bacteria > Pseudomonadati > Pseudomonadota > Alphaproteobacteria > Hyphomicrobiales > Aurantimonadaceae > Aurantimonas > Aurantimonas sp. C2-5-R2. The sequence goes on along the minus strand of NZ_JAZHLJ010000038.1, from coordinate 14,471 downwards.
GTGCCAAACGTCCCGTCCGCTTGATTTCGATTTCTCGATGGCATTCCAGCCGATCTACGATGTCGCGACCGAGCGGGTCTGGGGCTACGAAGCGCTGGTCAGAGGTCTTTCGGGCGAGGGCGCCTACGCGATCCTGTCCAAGGTGGAGCCCGAGCAGCGTTATCGGTTCGACCAGGCCTGCCGGGTGAAGGCGATCGAACTTGCCAGCCGACTGTTCACGCCGGGCAGCGGCACCAAGCTCTCGATCAACTTCATGCCGAATGCCGTCTACGAGCCGGCGGCTTGCCTTCGTGCCACGCTTGCTGCTGCCCGGAAAGCCGACTTTCCGCTCGATTCCATCATGTTCGAGTTCACTGAGGACGAAAAGGTGTCCGACATCGGCCACCTCCAGAACATTATCGCCGAATACCGCCGGATGGGTTTCACCACGGCGCTCGACGACTTCGGTGCCGGCTATGCCGGGTTGGGGCTTCTCGCCGACTTCCAGCCCGACCTGATCAAGATCGACATGAAGCTGGTGCGCGGCATCGACACCTCGCGCGCTCGCCAGGCAATCATCGCGGCGATGTTGTTCGTCGCGCGTGAGCTCGACATTAAGGTTCTGGCCGAAGGCGTCGAGACCGAAGCCGAATTCGTCAACCTGAAAGCGGCGGGCGTGAAGCTCTTCCAGGGCTATTACTTCGCCAAGCCGGCCTTCGAGGCGCTGCCCGCTATCGGCCCGGACGTCGGCACGCAGGTCATGCGCCACCATTACGCGTGAGCGTTCGTTCGAGATCGGGCGACCCGGAGACTGACTTTGAAAGTCGATGAGAACAAGGGCGCCTTTCTCGGAACCTTTGCGCATCCTATACCCGCTCGATGATCGTCGCCGTGCCCATGCCGGCGCCGATACACAGTGTCACCAGCGCGAAATTCTTGTCCTGACGTTCCAACTCGTCGAGGACGGTGCCGAGCACCATCGCCCCGGTCGCCCCCAGCGGATGCCCCATGGCGATGGCGCCGCCATTCACGTTGATGATGTCGTGGTCGATATCGAAGGCCTGCATGTAGCGCAGCACCACCGCCGCGAAGGCTTCGTTCAGCTCGAACAGGTCGATGTCCGACAGCGACATGCCCGAGCGCTTGAGCAGCTTTTCCGTCACGTCCACCGGCCCTGTCAGCATCAGCGCCGGGTCCGAGCCGATATTGGCGAAGGCTCTGATCCGGGCCCGCGGCCGCACGCCGAGGGCCTCGCCACCAGCCTTGGAGCCGATCAGCACTGCAGCCGCGCCGTCGACGATGCCCGACGAGTTGCCGGGGTGATGGACGTGGTTCACCGCCTCGATCTCGGGGTGGGCCTGGATGCCGACCGCGTCATAGCCGCCCATTTCGCCATGCATGGCGAAGGAGGCGTTGAGGCTGCCGAGCGACTGCATGTCGGTGGACGGGCGCATGTGTTCGTCACGGTCGAGGATGGTCAGGCCGTTCTGGTCCTTGACAGGGATGACGGACTTGGCGAAGCGGCCTTCGTCCCAGGCCTTGCCGGCGCGCTTCTGGCTTTCCACGGCATAGGCGTCGACGTCGTCGCGCGAGAAGCCGTATTTGGTCGCGATGAGGTCGGCTGATACCCCCTGCGGCATGAAGTAGGAGGGAATGCCCACCGACGGGTCCATGATCCAGGCGCCCCCGGACATGCCCATGCCCACCCGCGACATCGACTCGACACCACCGGCGATGACGATGTCGTCGGCTCCCTGCGCGACCTTGGCCGCGGCGAGATTGACCGCGTCGAGACCGGACGCGCAAAAGCGCGAAATCTGCATGCCGGGGGCGGCAAAGTCGTAACCGGCCTCGAAGGCGGATGCCTTGGGGATCACCGAGCCGGCCTCGCCGACCGGATCGACGCAGCCGAAGATGATGTCGTCGACGGTTTTGGTGTCGATGCCGTTGCGCTCGCGCACCGCCTCGAGAACCTTCGCGCCGAGCCGCACGGCCGGCACCTCATGCAGCGCGCCATCCTTCTTGCCGCGGCCACGGGGTGTGCGGACGTGATCGTAGATGAAGGCTTCAGCCATCGGGTTTCTCCGGTTTGCGGGCGCCCATGCCGCCAGGCGACGGCGCACCATACTCTGAGATGAAATCGTCGAAGACCCGGGCGAGCCGGTCCGGGTCAGCATAGTCGTCGAGGCGCGACAAGAGCACCGTCAGGAGATAATTGTTCGACAGGCCATAACCCGAATTCAGTGCCCGCAGCCGATCATAGACCTCCTGCGTCAGCGCGACGGACATTCGCTTCGGCAAGGGGAGGCGCTTCGGCAACGGCAGGCGCTTCGTCGGCATCTCGGTCTCCTCACGCCGAAGGTTAGAACGCGTCGGCCTCCAGCGCCATCATCGCGTCGGCTCCGGACGAAATACGGGCGAGATGAGCGGCGCTCTCAGGCATCAGCCGTTCCATGAAGAACCGGGCGGTGATGCGTTTTTTCTCCAGAAACGCGGTCTGACCGTCGGCGCCGGCGGCGATCTTCTCCTCGGCGATCTTTGCCATGCGCCCCCACATATAGCCAAGCGCCACGAGACCGAAGAGATGCATGTAGTCGGTCGAAGCCGCCCCGGCATTGTCGGGCTTGGCCATGGCGTTCTGCATCAGCCACATGGTCGCCTGCTGCAGGTCGTTGAGGCCCTTCTTCAGCGCTTTGGTGATCGGCGCCATGCGCTCGTCACCGCGATTTTCCTCGCAGAACTGGCTGACCTCGGCGAAGAAGGCCTGCACCGCCCGGCCGCCGTTCAGGCCGAGCTTGCGGCCGACGAGGTCGAGCGCCTGGATGCCGTTCGCGCCTTCGTAGATCTGGGCGATGCGCGCGTCGCGGACGAACTGCTCCATGCCCCATTCGCCGATATAGCCATGACCGCCATAGACCTGCTGGGCCATCACGGCATTGTCGAAGCCCTTGTCGGTGAGAACGCCCTTGATCACCGGCGTCATCAAGCCCATCCAGTCGTCCGCCGCCTGGCGCTCGGCCGCGTCGGCGGAGCGATGCGACAGGTCGCCCTTCAGCGCCGTCCACAGCACCAGCGCGCGGCCCGCCTCGTTGATCGAGCGGATGGTCATCAGCATGCGGCGGATGTCCGGATGGACGATGATCGGATCGGCGCTCTTGTCGGGCGCCTTGACGCCGGACAGGGACCTGCCCTGGGTGCGTTCGCGGGCATAGGCGACGGCGTTCTGGTAGGCGACGTCGGACAAGGCCAGCCCCTGCACGCCGACGCCCAGCCGCGCCTCGTTCATCATCGTGAACATCGCCCGAAGGCCCTTGTGGGCCTCGCCGATCAAATAGCCGGTGGCGTCGTCGTAGTTCATGACGCAGGTGGCGTTGCCGTGGATGCCCATCTTTTCCTCGATGGAGCCGCAGACGACGCCGTTGCGCCGGCCGGGCTTACCCTCCGTGTCGAGGACGAACTTCGGCACGATGAACAGCGAGATACCCTTGACCCCCTCGGGCGCACCCTCGATCCGGGCGAGAACGAGGTGGATGATGTTCTCGGCGAGGTCATGCTCGCCGGCGGAAATGAAGATCTTCTGGCCGGTGATGGCGTAGCCGCCGCCGTCTTGCGGGACTGCCTTGGTGCGCAGCAGGCCGAGGTCGGTGCCGCAATGGGGCTCCGTCAAATTCATCGTGCCGGTCCACGATCCCTCGATCATGTTCGGCAGGTAGGTCGATTTCTGCTCGTCGGTGCCGTGGGAGGAAATGGCCGCGATGGCGCCGGCGGTCAGGCCGGGATACATGGCGAAGGCCATGTTGGCGGCCGACATGTATTCGCCGACGGCGGTGGCCAGCGTGTGCGGCAGGCCCTGGCCGCCATAGGCCGGGTCGAAGGCGAGGCTTCCCCAGCCGCCCTCGCGCCAAGTCTCATAGGCTTGCTTGAAGCCCGCCGGCGTCGTCACCGAACCGTCGTCGGAGCGGCAGCAACCCTCGCGGTCGCCCTGCTGATTGAGCGGTTGCAGCACTTTTCCGGCAATGCGCCCGGCTTCGCCGAGAATCGCTTCGACCATGTCCGGCGAGGCCTCGGCGAATCCCGGAAGATTGCTGTAGCGTTCGAAGCCGAGCAGGTCGTTCAAGACGAACAGCGTATCTTCGATGGGCGCCTGATAGGTCGGCATGTCATTCCTCCGTCGCGGTCGGTCGGAGACGGTATGAATATCTTTTACGTAAACGTCAATAAGAGCGCCAAGTCTTCGCCGCCGGGCGCGCCGGCGGGCTCTGTTATCATACACCAGTCTGGGATTATGCGGGCGCGCCGTAAGGCGGTCGCGCCCGTTTGTAGCTATGGGGAGATTCGATCGGAATCGGCTCACCCAGCTTCACGGATCGTTGCAGGCCGATGCCGAGCGGGACGGATCAGGCGTCCAATTCGCCCAGTTTTTGGCGCAAATGGTCGATCGATACGGTCATCGCACGGATCGAATCCTCGATTTCATCCCGCTGTTCGTAGAGGATCTGCTGCTGCTCCTCGAAGCGCTCCAGCGCCACCTCGATCTGCTTCCGCTTGCCGTTGGGCTGGTGGTAGATCTCGATGAGCTGCTTCGCCTCAGTGAGCGAGAAGCCCAATGTCTTGGCCAGCAGGATGAGCCGGAGCCGGGTCCGGTCCCGGCGGCTGTAAAGCCGGGTGGTGCCACGGCGTTCCGGTGAGAGCAGGCCGCGATCCTCGTAGAACCGCAGTGTTCTCAGGGTGACGCCGAATTCCTTCGAAAGATCGCCGATTTTGAACACTGACTTTTGCGAGGCGGCCTCTTGGCTTCGGCCCAGCAGAAAATCGATGTCGACGGAAGACTCTTCGTCCGCCGTTTCGACTGGCTTCAAGTTTGGCATGAGCAGATTTCCGTATTCGCGCAAATTTCCAGAACGCACTTCGCAAAGACGCAGCGCGGTCAAACGGGGCCGCTGGACCCGCACCGGAACTGAATATCGCTTTAAATGAGGCTGTTACAAGACGCTGCGTCAATTCCCGGTCCAGTTTCGGGCCGGCTTATGCGGTTAATCCCTAACGAGATCGTAATTGCGTTAACCGATCATTTACCATGTTCGGGTCAGTTTTTCGAACTTACCGCGCGAGCACGTGCCGACGAGACAGAGCCGATCACGGGGCTCCAGCCGACCGGGAAAGCTGAGATGGCCGATCACACAAGACAGGGAAACGGTCGGAAGCCGGAGGAGGCTTCCTCGCTCGATGCGCTCAGCCGTACCCTGGAGGAACTTGAGCAGCGGCTCTCGCGCGTCACGGCAGCCAAGCAGGAGCGCGAGCGGCCGGGCAGCAAGACACCGGTGCCCGGCCCGGCGGAGGCCGGCGGTCTCACGAAAGCCCCCCGTCCGACCTTTTCGGACGCGGTGTCCCAGATCGTGATGCGGCAGAAGATGCTGGAGCGCGAGCCGGGGGAGCCTGAAGCTGGGCCAGCGCGGCAACGCTCGTCGGCCGAGGGGCACGGCGTATCCAAGGGCGACGACGCAGGTTCCGCGGCAATGGCGGACCTTGCCCAACAGCTTGAGCGGCTGCGTGCGGAACTCCGCGACGACATGACACAGAGTCTGCAGCCGCGTTTCGACGACATGCGCGCGGCCTTCGACGATCTGCGCAAGATGATCGCCGAACGGGCCAGTGCTGACCGAATCGATGCCGAGATATCCAAGGTCGACAACGGCCTGACCCGAATGGTCGACAATGGCGTGGATCACGAGACGGTCCGCTCGCTGCGTGAGGAACTAGAAGCGATCCGCGGTCTGGTCGGTGACACGGCGCGCGAGGAGAGCGTTCAGTCCGTCAGTCGCCGTTGGGACATGTTCGAGACCAAGCTTGCCGGACAATCGGAAGATGAGAGCAAGGCCAGGCACGAGTTGAAGGACGAGTTGGAGCGTTTGCGCACATCGCTCGGCACGCTCGCGAGCGAGGAGCAAGTCAAGGCGGTCGAGCGCCGCTGGGACGAGTTCGAGGATCGTTATCTCGCGGCGCCGGCGGCAGGCGAGGGGGCCGGTTTGTCGGATCTCCTGAAGACCGAGATGAACAATCTGCGCGAGAAGCTTGAGACGCTTGCCTCCGAAAAGTCCATGCGTGCCGTCGAGGAACGCTGGGGCGCGCTCGAGGATCGGTTCGCCTCGCGCGAGATCGAAGGCAAGATCGAAGCGATGGGCGAGCGGATGGAGCAGCTCGAGGCCGCTCTCGCCAAACTGCCGGAAACCCTCGCCATCGGGCCGCTGGAAAGGCGGGTCCATACCCTGGCGGTCGGCATCGAGACTCTGGCCAAGCGCCAGCAGGACGAATTGGACCTGGATCACTTCGCCCTGCTCGATGAACGGCTCGACGAGATCTCACGTGCGATCATGGCGGCCGCACACCGCACGCCGACGATCGACATGAGCCCAGTCGAACGCATCGAGGCACGTCTTCAATCTCTCACCGCCCGGGTCGACGAACTCGCCGAAGACGGCGATTCGACGGTTCTGTCGGATCGCATCGGCGAACTCGCCGATCGGATCGAGGCGCTGTCCAGCGACAATGCGGCGCAGGAATTGGCCGAGCGGATCGAGCGGTTCTCGCTGCAGCTTGAAACTCTCGTCAGCGCGGGCGACGGCGACCCCGTCAAGGCTTTGGCGTTGGAAGCCCGCCTGCAGTCTCTTGCAGAGCGACTGGAAGAGGTCTCCGCGCCGCGGGTCGACGAGGAGATGGTCAAGGCTCTCGAAACCCAGATCGCGCGGCTGTCGCAAAAGATCGGCGAGAACGGCGTGCCGGCGGCGATCGGCGATCCCGAACTCGACCAACGTCTCGCCGACATCGAGCGCCGGCTCGATGAACACCGCGAGGATATCATCGTCTCGGCACGCACGGCCGCCGACGAGGCGGTTCGTCAGATGATCGAAAGCGGCGATCTTCGACAGAGCGAACACGTCGCCCGTCTTTCCGACGATCTGCGCGCGCTGGAAGCCTTGTCGCGAGACAGCGGCGCGCAATCGGAAGATTTTTTCCGCACCGTGCATTCCACGTTGCTGAAGCTCGTCGAGCGCATCGATCAGATCGAGAGCGAGATTACCGGCAAGGGGCGCACACGCCGGGACGAACCGGTGGTCCTCGGAAATCCGCCGGCCGCCCCGACCGACGCGGCCGCGACATCCGCCATGGCCGCCGAGGCTTCAGGTCTGCGCGGGGTTCTCGCGCGCACCCTGAAGGGGAGAAAATCCGCGGTCGCGAGCAACACGGCCGATCCCGCCGCGCGGTTCCCACGGCGGGGCGACGATCCCGAACTGATGCTGTTCGACGCCGATGTCGAAACCCGCGAGCAGAGCACGTCCCATAGCGCCTTGGAAGCGCCGTCACTGGATGCCGCCGACATTTTCGATACGCCGGAAGCCAACCGACCGCTGGCGATCGGATCGGGCACGCCCGACATCACAGCGCTGCTCGAGCGGGTTCGGGCGCAACAGGCGGGTCGTTCGAAGGATGGCGGTCCAGACGGCAAGGCCGACTTTATCGCTGCCGCCCGCCGCGCGGCCATGGCGGCGGCGGCCGAGGCCGAAAGCCTCGATGGCCCGGAGCCGCACCCCGCGGCCGGCAAGGTCAGCCTGACCGACATGATTTCGCGCCGCCGCAAGCCGATCCTTTTGGCGATTGGCGCGGTGCTTCTGGCGCTCATGGCCTTGCCGCTCGGCCAGGCGTTGACGTCGATCCCGGATTCCGATGACGAATCCGGACCGTCCATTATCGCGGCCACGCCGTCCGCCCCGACCGAGAAGCCCGCCGCCTCCGTCGCCGCCACGGCGGATATGTCGAGCGACGATGCGCAAGCGAAGCAGGCATCCGGGGTCGCGACGCCGTCGACGATGCCGGACGGGCTCGTCCTGCCGGCCGCCACTTTGCCAGCATCGCAGGCCGAGAACAGCGAGCCGGCCGGGCCGGCAGGGGCAGGCGAAGCCCGCGCGCCCGCAGCCGGCGATGCCATGCAGGATTCGCTGGTGAGCCGCTCCCTGGAGGCACAGGCCGGCACGGCGCCGGCCGCGGGCGCCGCGATCCCGTCCATGCCGGAAACCATTGGTAATGAGGCACTCGCCAGCGCGGCCCGTGATGGTGACCCGAAAGCGTTGTTCGAAGTCGGGTTGCGCTTGATGGAGGGGCGCAAGGACGAACCGGACGCCAAAGCCGCGGCGAGGTGGTTCATGCTGTCGGCCGAACGCGATTTTGCGCCGGCGCAATACAGTCTCGGCACACTTTTCGAGAAGGGCAATGGCGTCATCCGCGACACCTCTTTGGCGCGCGACTGGTATGTGAAGGCGGCAAACCAAGGCAATGTGCGCGCCATGCACAACCTCGCCGTTCTCTACGCGACCGGTGTCGACGGCAAGTCCGACCCGAAACTGGCGGCACGCTGGTTCGAGAACGCCGCCGAGTTCGGAATGACCGACAGCCAGTACAATCTCGGCATTCTCTACGCGCGTGGCGCTGGCGTAGAAGTCGATTTCATTGAATCGTTCAAATGGTTCTCCATCGTCGCGACGGCCGGCGACGAAGACGCCGGGCGAAAGCGGGACGAAATCAAGAAATCCTTGACGCCGGAGCAGAGCAAACTGGCCGAAGCGAAGGTCGCGGCCTTCAAGCCGAAGCCGCGCGACGAAACGGTCAACACGGTCGAGATGCCGAAAGAGTGGACCGACAAGGAAAACGACCCGATCCAAACGTCTTCGATCGACATGACCCGGGCCGTCCGCAACATTCAGGCGATCTTGATCAAGCTCGGTTATGAACCCGGCGCTCCCGACGGGATCGCCGGCGCGCAGACGACCGAGGCAATCAAGTCGTTCCAGAAGGAAGCGGGGTTACAGCCCAGCGGCGACATCAACGAGGCGCTGATCCGCGCTCTTTTGGCGCGCAAGGACGGATAACGCCCACAGGGTCAACGGCCGCGCCATTGACCTTGACACACATCGGCGTTTGACAGGCGCGGGGGTTCGGGCCAAGACGGTTGGACCCGTTTGTCTTTCTGGCTCCTTCGAGCAAAGAGCCGACCCGCCGTGAACCTTTACCTTCCGATTGCGGAAATTTCGGTCAATGTCCTGGTCCTCATCGGGATGGGGGCGGCCGTCGGCTTTCTCTCCGGCATGTTCGGGGTCGGCGGCGGATTTCTGATCACGCCGCTCCTGATCTTCCACAACGTGCCGCCCGCGGTCGCCGTGGCGACTGGCGCCAATCAGGTCATCGCATCGTCGTTTTCCGGCGCGCTCGCCCATTACAAGCGCGGGACGATCGACTTGAAGCTCGGCGGCGTGCTTCTCGTCGGCGGCGCCGTCGGCTCGGTGGCCGGCGTAGCTCTGTTCACCCTGCTGCGCCGAATCGGCCAGCTCGATCTGGTCGTCTCGCTTCTCTATGTCATCTTCCTCGGCGGTGTCGGCGGGCTCATGCTGGTTGAGAGCATCCAGTCGATGCGACGGGTATCGGGTGGCGGCAGCGGCGAATTTCGTCGCTCGGGCAAGCACAATTGGGTGCACGGACTGCCGCTGAAGATGCGGTTCCAGCGCTCGAAACTCTATGTCTCGGTGATCCCGGTGCTGGGGCTCGGCTTTTTGATCGGCATCCTTGCCGCGATCATGGGCGTGGGCGGCGGCTTCATCATGGTGCCGGCGCTGATCTACCTCTTGCGGGTCCCGACCAACGTCGTGATCGGGACGTCGCTGTTCCAGATCATTTTCACGGCCGCGGTCACCACGGTTCTCCAGGCAGCGACGAATTTCACCATCGACATCGTGCTGGCCTTCCTCCTCATGCTCGGCGGCGTAGTCGGGGCGCAATTCGGCGCCGCGGCGGGGCGGCGGCTGCGCGGCGACCAGCTGCGAGCCCTGCTTGCCCTGCTCGTCCTGGCCGTCGGTCTGCGCCTCGGCTTCGAACTGGTGATCACGCCAACCGAATTTTATTCCATCAGCTCGCCCACTGGAGAGTGAGGATGACCGGCCGTCAACGCACTCGCACGCACCGCCTCAGCCCATCGTCCGGCTGCATTGCGGCCGCGCTGGCGGCGGTTGTCGCGCTGCTTGTCCCGGCTAGAGCGCAACAGGTGGAAAGTTTCGAAATCGGCCTGTCGACCAACGAGATCGCCATCACGTCGAATTTTACCGGTGCGCGGCTCGTGGTCTTCGGGGCGCTCGACAACGCCGATGCCCGTCTCTTGCGGCAACAACGCTACGATATCGTCGTCGCACTCGTCGGTCCGCGCCGGCCGGTCGTGGTGCGCAAGAAGGAGCGTACTCTCGGAATATGGATCAACCGGGGGTCGGAAACCTTCAACGCTTCGCCTGAATCCTATGCGCTCGCATCGACCCGCCCGCTGTCCGATATCACGCGCGAGAGCCTGCGCGTCAGCCTTTCCCTTGGGATCGACGATTTGCGGCTGAACATCCGCGATCCCGAGACCGTGGGCGCGGCGATAGTCACCGAACCGGTTGGCCAGGTGATCATCGGCGAATCCGCTGTCGACGGCGAGGGCGACCCTGTGGTCAACCGGGATCAATATGCGAGCGCGCTACGCCGGATCCGCATGGAGTCCGGCCTCTACAACCAGAGCTTTGGCAGTGTCGAATTCGTCAGTCCGACGCTGTTTCGCGCCGATCTGCGGCTCCCCGCCGATCTTCCGGTCGGCCGGCATACGGTGCGCGCCTATCTGTTCCGCAGCGGGGTGTTCATTCGCGGCGATTCGGAAGCGCTGGTCGTGGTCAAGACGGGTCTCGAGAGCCTGATCGACGATTTCGCCACCCGCTACGGCTTTCTCTATGGGCTGTTCGCGGTGGCGCTGGCGATCTTCACCGGATGGTTCGGACGGATCGTTTTCAAGCGCGATTAGTTTACTCGTCAATGACGAACACAGATTTAGAAACGCCCGATCGGTCGGCGCGACAGGTCGCCGAAACCCTCTCCGCTTCCACCGCGTCGGTCTATGCTTCCCACAAGACGGCGTGGACGCTCGGCGTCCTCGGACTGGTTCCTTTTGTGCTGATGGCGGTGATCTTCGCCTATGCCGGCCGGTCGTTCATCGCTTATCCGATGCTCGTCCTGGCGTTTTCCGGCTATTCGGCGACGATCCTCGCCTTTCTCGGCGGCATCCGCTGGGGGATCGGAATGGTGTCGCACGCGCATCGGCGCCGCGTGCTAATCCTCTCCGTGCTGCCGTCGCTGGCCGGCTGGATCTTGCTGTTCGTGCCGAGCCCTTGGGTCTTTGCCGGTTTCGCGGCTGCCTTCGCGCTGCAAGGTGCGTGGGATATGCTCGCGGCGCGTCGGCGCGAACTGCCCGCCTGGTTCGGCCGGCTACGGCTGGTGCTCACGGGCGTCGTCGTTCTGTGTCAGCTCGTCGCCTTCGCCTCCACCTATTGAGGCGTATCCGGGCCTGCTAGCCGTGGCAGAGCGCGCGGAAGCCGATCGGGTAGATGCGCGCCAGACCGATCACGTAGGCTTTGGCGAACCGAAGGTCGAACAAGCCGTGGAAGGCGCGGTCGAGCACATTAAGCCCGCCGGTGGTGACGCCGAAGGACGGCAGAATCATCCGGTTGCCGTCGCTGGCAAAGCACGCGCCGCGTGTCGAGCTGCCCGCGCCGGCGACGCGGGCGATCGGATGCAGATGCCCGGCAACTTCGCCGCTTCGATAGTCCCGGCTCGGCTCGTGCCGAAAGAGCCACGGCCCGACGGCGATCTCCGAAAGGGTTTCGCCGCCGATCCGCGCCGGCGGCTCGGGGTCGTGGTTGCCGGTGATCCAGATCCACTCGCGCCCGGCCATCAGGCGGGCGAGCGTCTCGCGATAGGTCGCCGGCATGAAGGCCGCGCCATGACGGTCATGAAAGGAATCGCCGAGACAGATCACCCGCCGGGCGTCGTAGCGGGCGAGCGCTGAACCGAGCAGCGCCAAGGTAGCCGCTGTGTCGTAAGGCGGCAAAAAACTGCCCCGGCGAGCAAAGGCCGCGCCCTTTTCCAGATGCAGGTCCGAGACGATCAGCAGGCGCTCCGACGGCGCGTAAAGCACGCCGGACGGGTCGCAGACGACCGCCGCGTCGGCAAGGGTCGTTTCGAGCCCCTCGCACTCGGTTTGCCGCATCCGCCGCGCCAGCGCATTCATTCTCAGAGATCCGTTATCATCCGGTGATTCGCGTTTCGTTCCTATCGAACCCTTCATTCGGGCAAAGGCAAGGCGACACGACGTCTCGCAACGGCATGGGTTGATTTGAGCGCCGCGATCGGCGATGAGTGCGCCGCACATAAGGACCCGCTCCGCGCGGGTGGCTATGCCGGGCGCCGATCCCCCGGCCAATCCAGACGCCACATTGACCGAACCGTTCCGCGGCACCGTCGCCCGGTCCGTCGCGGCAATTTGGCGTCCAGATGTCTTCGGAGCCGATGTTCTCGACTCGCAATCTTTATGCCGACTGGTTCGGCAATGTCCGTGGCGATCTCCTCTCCGGTCTCGTCGTGGCGCTGGCCCTGATCCCCGAGGCCATCGCCTTTTCGATCATCGCTGGGGTCGATCCGAAGGTCGGGCTCTACGCTTCCTTCTCGATCGCCGTGCTGACTGCGATCTTCGGCGGCCGACCTGGCATGATTTCGGCGGCGACCGCCGCGACCGCTGTCCTGATGGTGACGCTGGTCGCCGATCACGGCCTGCAATATCTGTTCGCCGCGACGATCCTCGCTGGCCTGTTGCAGCTTGTCGCTGGCCTGTTGCGCCTCGGTGACGCCATGCGCTTCGTGTCGCGCTCGGTGATGACCGGTTTCGTCAACGCGCTGGCGATCCTGATCTTCCTCGCGCAGATTCCCGAGCTGGTCGGTGTGCCGTGGATGACCTACGTCATGGTCGCGGCGGGGCTGGCGATCATCTATCTGCTGCCGCGGCTGACCACCGCCGTGCCGTCACCGCTGGTCACCATCGTGGTGCTGACCGCCGTGTCGCTTTTCTTTGGCTTCGATCTGCGCACCGTCGGCGACATGGGCGAATTGCCCTCGACGCTGCCCTACTTCTTCATGCCCGACGTTCCGCTGACGCTGGAGACGCTGCGCATCATCCTGCCCTATTCGGCCGGGATCGCGATCGTCGGTCTGCTGGAATCGCTGATGACCGCCTCCGTGGTCGACGACCTCACCGACACCGGCTCGGACAAGAACCGCGAATGCTACGGGCAGGGCATCGCCAACACCGTCACAGGTTTCTTCGGCGGCATGGCCGGCTGCGCGATGATCGGCCAGTCGGTCATCAACGTGAAATCCGGCGGTCGCGGGCGGCTCTCCTGCCTGTTCGCGGGCGTGACGCTCTTGTTCCTCATCGTCGCGCTCGGCGACTGGGTGGCGGTGATCCCGATGGCGGCGCTGGTCTCGATCATGATCATGGTGTCGATCGGAACGTTCAGCTGGGACTCCTTCGTCAATCTGCGCACCCATCCGCGCCGCTCCAGCGCGGTGATGCTCGCCACGGTCATCACCGTCGTGTGGACCCACAATCTGGCCATCGGCGTCCTTGTCGGCGTCATGCTGTCGGGCATCTTCTTCGCCTCCAAGGTCTCGCAGATCTTCGCCGTAACCTCGAAGCTGTCGGAGGATCGGACGCACCGGACTTATCACGTCCAGGGGCAGGTGTTCTTCGCCTCGGCCGAGGATTTCATCGCCGCCTTCGACTTCAAGGAAGCCATCGACAAGGTCACCATCGACGTCGGCCGCGCCCATATCTGGGATCTGTCCGGGGTCGGCGCGCTGGGGATNCTCCTCAGTGGAATCGGCACCCCGAGCCTAACGGCTCGAGGCGGGCAACGCCGCCCACTTCAGAGTTTCAACAGAGACCGGGACATTCCCGTGCCGGGTCGCGCGCCGCTTATCGAAGAAGCATTGAGGTTGCTGATCGAGAAGGAAACGAGGGCATAACGAAAAACCCCTCGCCGTTAGCAGCGGCAAGGGGTTTTGGGATTTCGGAACGGCTTTGTTGAAGCGCCCTAAACGTCAGCGCCCAACATAGTCGAGCAGCACCAGACTCGCAAGATTGATTCTTGCGAGAACGGGAAACTGTGTCCGCCGTCCACACCGTCATGCCCTCCCTAAGGTCCCGAAGTTTGTTGAACTTCGTTGAGCGGCGATGCCGGGTTGAAGGTTACGCGGCCCTCGAAGCAGGGGCAACGAACTTTTCAGCAAGGCGCTGCTGATGGGCAAGAAGGGCGGCCCTGAGGATCGGCAATTGCTTGTGANGAGGATTTCGTCGAGACCCTCCAGGATGCTCGCGGCGACGCCCGGCCGGTCCTGTTCGAGCCGGCGTGCGAGGTTGCGGATCAGCTTCTCTGCCTTGTCTGCGTCATCGAGTTCCCAGGCCTGACGCAGCACCCGGCGTGTCGAGGCATGAAGTTCTTTCGGCAGGCGATCCATGATGTTGCGCGCCTTGTGGATCTGACAGCGCTGGATCAGGCTGTCCTTGCCGAAGGTCGCCCGGATAGCCTTGGACA
>NZ_JAZHLJ010000037.1:0-38086 GCF_036549495.1 Aurantimonas sp. C2-5-R2 | reverse complement strand
TTTCCCATGAAGCACCTCCTGCTCACAGAGAATCAAACCGAACATCAAATGGGAACCCGTCGATTCAAATTATTCGCCGGATGCTCTAGGCCTCAGCGTCCGCTCTACCTTGGTCACATCAATCTACGAGATCCCAGTCTCTCCCGCGCCGTATTCGAACGCTCGATTTAGCGTGCCCTCGAATGCCACAGCATGCAGCCCGGCTCCATGCCGCTTCAGCCAATTCTTGCCGTGATCCATGCCGGGGCAAAGCTCGCGGCAGAGTGCCCAGAAGGCCGGGCCGTGGTTCATCTCTCGAAAATGCGCCACCTCGTGGGCAACGAGATAATCGAGCACTTCCGGCGGGGCCATGACGATCCGCCAGGAAAACGCCAGCCGCCGATCGATGGTGCAGGAGCCCCAGCGGCTCTTCGTGTCCTTCAGCGCCATCGCCCGTGGACGCAGACCCACGGTGGCCGCGTGGCGGTCGACGCGGACTTGCAGATCATGCCGCGCCTCCCGCTTCAGCGCCTCGATGACGCGGCGGGAAAAATGCTCCGGCTCGCCGCCGACGAAGAGATGCGCCGCGCCGTCCACCGCCTCGAAGCGGCTGGCGCGGCGCTCCGATGCCTGGATCAGCCGCAATTCGGCGCCCCGAAACGGGATGGTCGCGCCATCCACAGCGACGATCCGGTCGGGCGCCCGCGCGATGCGTTCCTCCACCCAGCCGCGATGCCGCTCGAGAAATTCCGCAATGGCCCGCGCCGGCACCTTTTTCGGCGCCGTCACGACGATTCCGGTTCCGCCAGGGGCAAGCCGCAGGATCAGCCGTTTGGCGCGCGGATTGCGGCGCACGGTGACCGGGACCGGGCCGGCGGCAAGGTCCAGACGCTCGGGGATGGCGGGCGTGTTCGCGTTCCGCCGGGAAAAGAAAAGCGACATCGGCAAGATGAACCGTTCTTCGAAGCAGCCCATCGCCGCGATTCGAACCCCACCCTATAGCGGAGCCCGCCGACACGCGACAAAAAGACGGCGGCGTTCGGGAGAACGCCGCCGTCGCATCATGAACTACGCCTGGCCGGTCAGGCGGGCTGACCGTCGATGGTCTGGCCGCCGGTCTTGTTGTGACGATCGGCCATGAAGCGGTCGAACTCCTGCTGGTCCTTGGCCCGGCGCAGCTCGCGGGCATAGGATTCGAACTCGGCCGCCGCTTCATTCAACTTGCGGCGCTCCTGGTCGAGGCGGGACAGCTCCTTTTCACGCCAGTCGTCGAAGGCGACGTTGCCGGTGCGGGTCTCGGCGAAGGGGTTGACCGCGCCCGTGCGCTTCAGTCCGCCGAAGAAACGGTCGGTCGTACGGTTGACGTCCCGCCGGAAGCTCTCCAAACGATCACCCCAGAGAATGTAGGCGAGCATCGCCAGGCCGAGGGGCCAGTAAATCATGAAACCGACCACCATCAATGCTATGGTCGCGGGCGTCCAGGCCGGACGGATCAAGGCTTGCGAAGTCATCGCAGACTGTTCCTTTCGAGAATGGCCGCGACGCGCAAGCATCGCGGGGGCTTCGACAATTCGATGCGGTAGTATTCAGATGGTGAGGGTCACTCGCCCGTTCAATTGCCTGCCAGCGAAAATCGGTATCGGGCAGCGCGAAAACCGTTGGCCGGACATAACGAACCCGGTTCCCGACGCCCCTCTGTGGCAGGGTATCCTTCGCTTCCAGCGGCCGTTGGCGGCGGCGGGAAAGCGGATGAATTGAGCGTCCTTGCCGCCTGTTTCAGTCTGTTCTGGGGCGCCTTCCTGGCCGCGACCATCCTGCCCGGCGCGTCCGAGCTCATGCTGATCGGGCTGATCGCGAAAGGCATTGCCGACCCGTGGCTGCTGGTCCTTGTGGCGGGAACCGGCAACACCTTGGGCTCGGTCGTGAACTGGCTCTGCGGCCGGTTCATGCTGCGCTACCAGGAGCGTCGCTGGTTTCCGGTGAAACCGAGGCAGCTGGAGGCGGCGACGCGCTTCTTCAACCGCTATGGCGTCTGGACGCTTTTGTTTGCCTGGTCACCCCTCGGCGGCGACGCCCTGACGGTCATCGCCGGGACGTTGCGGGTGCCGCTCCTCCCGTTCGTCGTACTGGTCGCGATCGGCAAATTCGCCCGCTACGTGGTGGTCGCGGGCGCGACGCTTGCCTGGCCGGGGCTTTGAGAAGCCGACCGCCCGTCGCACGCGAGGGCTAGAGATATCCCCCGCCTTGTTGTCGCTCGCCACAGACCTTGACTGGCATCCTCGGGCTCTAATGGGCATTCTTCGCGTCATGGAGCTGACGGCACCCATCGACGCCTATTGCGAACGGCTCGGCACGGGCTTCTGGGCCGAACCGCTCAACGCCTTGTCGAATCTCGCGTTCTTCGCCGCCGCGGCGCTCGGGCTCTGGTACTGGCGACGGGGGCCGGCGCGAGATCGGCCGAGCCTCTATCTCATCTGTCTCGTCGCGATCATCGGAACCGGCTCGTTTCTGTTCCACACCTTCGCGAACCGATGGTCGAGTTTCGCCGACGTCATCCCCATCGCGCTGTTCATCTTTGCCTATTTCGGCCTCGCACTCTGCCGCTTCGTGGGTTTGTCCCCGATGGCGGCATTTGTCGGAACACTCGCCTTCGTCGCAGCCTCCCTGGCGGCCGAACCGCTGCTCGCTTCGCAGCTCGGATCGTCGGCCGGCTACGTTGCCGGGCTTTTCGCACTGTACGCCATTGGCGGCTATCTCGTGGCGCGGGACCATCCTGAGGGCTGGCCGGTGTTCGCCGCCGGCGGGGTCTTTACCGTCTCGCTCGCATTCCGGATGGTCGACCTGCCGCTCTGCCCGGATTGGCCGCACGGAACCCACTTCCTCTGGCACACGCTCAATGCGGCAACGCTGGGACTTTTGCTCGTCGCGGCAGTCCGCGGCGCGACGCCCGAACCACGATGAAGTCGAACCGATTCCAGCAAGTGAGCGCTTAGTGAGCGCCGAATGCGAGCGATACGCCGATGATCGAAGCTCGCCCGCCGCCAATGCCGGCATTGCTCAGCTGGACGCCCCGGCAACGGGCCGTCTTCAAAAAAAATGGCCGGACGCCTCCCCCGAAGCATCCGGCCGTGGCGGTCCCCCGCCTTGTAGAACTGTCGCGCCGCGATCGCGCGGCTGGTCAGGTGCCGGCGTAACCCGCCGCCATCCGCTCCTTGCCCTGCCTGACCACCACGCGGGCATCCATGGGAACGCGCTCGTAGAGGTCGAGGATGTCCTGATTCATCAGACGGATACAGCCCGACGAGGCGGCCGTGCCGATCGTCCACCATTCCGGCGTTCCATGCAGGCGGAACAGCGTGTCCTTGCCACCCTGGTAAAGGTAGAGGGCGCGGGCACCGAGCGGGTTGGTCAGGCCCGGGTCCATGCCGTCGCGATAAGGCTCAAGCTCAGGCTTGCGATCGATCATCTCGCCCGGCGGAAACCATTTCGGCCAGGAGCGCTTGGCGCGAATGTTCGCTTCACCCGCCCAGGAAAAGCCGGCGCGGCCGACGCCGATGCCGTAGCGCATCGCCATGCCGTCGGCTTCGACCACGTAGAGGAACCGGTTCGGGGTATCGACGACGACCGTGCCCGACTCGTACTGGCGGCCTTCCTCGAAAGACACGCGCTGACGCAGATATTGCGGATCGATCTTGTCCGTCGGAATGGCGGGTAGCGCAAAGCCTTCGTCGACCACGGCGCCATAGCCGAGTTTCGTCGTCGCGCCGGCACTGCCTTCGGTCGGCAGGGAATCGGGCGCCGTGTAGGCAGCCATCTGCGCATTGCCCGATGGCGTCAGCGACGCGCGCTCGGATGTCGCGCACCCGGCCATCGTCGCGACCGACAGCAGAGCAGCGCCTGCAAGGATAATCTGTCTCATCTTCATAACGAACGCCAAGTTGGGTGCGATGGATGAAGCGGTCGCTGTGCGAACCGCGCGGGTCTGATTGCCGACCATCTGAAGCCGTCTCTTCGTTAAGCCGCACAATTTGTTGAAGCAATGACCCTATTTGGCACGTGGATGGTTAATAAGCGCTTTGTTGCCGCCAGGTGACAGTTGACGGAGCTGGCGGCCGCGACATCTCCTTCGCGTCGAGATGATCGAAGCCATCAACGAGGACGTCTCATGAATATCGGGGAAGCATCCCGGTTGTCGGGTCTGCCGCCGAAGACGGTCCGTTATTATGAGGAAGTGGGGCTGATAAAGCCGGCCAGGGCATCAAATGGCTACCGCTACTACCGCGATCGGGACGTGCACATGCTGCGTTTTCTGCAGCGCTCGCGCTCGCTGGGCTTTACCATAGAAGAGGCGCGGCGGCTGCTGTCGCTTTACGAGGATTCCAGTCGCAAGAGCGAGGACGTCAAACGCCTCGCCAGTTCGCGGATCGCGGAGATCGACCGCAAGATCGCGGAACTGAAGTCGCTGAAGCGCGCGCTCGCGGATCTCGCCGAGCAATGCCATGGCGATCAGGCCCCCGACTGCCCCATCCTCGACGAGATTGCAGGAACCATCCGGGCGGAGGCGTAGATTCCGTTTAGTGTGCCTGGAATCGCGCGCCGTCCGCCGGCCCGACTTTTTGTTTCTGGTTTGTTTCCATTTTTGCTTGCCGCCGATCGTCCGCCTGGACTATCTTTGACGCATGCCGCTCGTTTCTCCCTTTGCCGTCGATCCGCTCGTCGACGGGCGCCAGTCGGAGCGCGCCCTGATGGTGCGCCGAGGCGTACAGCGGTTGATGATCGCGCGACGGGTGGCGCTGCTTCCCGAAATGCCGCTGGCGTCCGGTCGGCGCGCCGATCTGATTTGTCTTTCGGAGAAGGGCGAATTTTCGATCGTGGAGATCAAGACCTCGGTCGAGGATTTCCGCGTCGATCGCAAATGGCCGGACTACCGACAGCATTGCGACCGGCTGTATTTCGCCACCCATCCGGGCGTGCCCGCCGATATTTTTCCGCAGACCTGCGGCCTGATCGTCTCGGACGGCTATGCGGCCGAAATCCTGCGGGACGCACCGGAGGAAAGGATGGCGGCGGCGACCCGCAAGGCGCTGGTGCTGCGCTTCGCGCGGCTGTCCGCCGACCGCCTTTTGCAGGCTGAATGGGCGGCCAACCCTTTCATGACCGCACCTCGGGAAAGGGACTTGCCGGACGGGTGAGCCGGGTCAGCGCGGCGCGCGCTTGGCGAGGATGCGCTGCAATGTCCGCCGGTGCATGGTCAGCCGCCGCGCCGTCTCCGAGACGTTCCGGCCGCAAAGCTCGAAAATCCGTTGAATGTGCTCCCAGCGCACGCGATCGGCGGACATCGGGTTTTCCGGCGGCTCGGCGCGCGCCTCGCCATCGCACGTAAGCGCGGCCACGATCTCGTCGACTTCCGCGGGCTTGGTCAGATAGTCGATGGCGCCGATTTTCACGGCGCTCACCGCCGTCGCGATGTTGCCATAGCCGGTCAGGATGATGGCGCGCGCGTCCTCGCGTGCAGCCCGCAACGCCGCGATCACGTCGAGCCCGGTGCCATCGCTGAGGCGCAGATCGACAATGGCGTAGGCCGGCGCGCTGCGGCGCAGCTGCGCCAACCCTTCGGCGACACTTTCGGCTGCCACCACATCGTAACCACGCTGTTCGAGTGCCCGGCTCATGCGCAAGAGAAACGCTCTGTCATCGTCCACGAGCAGCAGAGACCGATCACAATCGCGCGCAGACCTCCCCTGCGGCGCGGCGGCCGCCTCTCCTCTGAGCATAATGCGAGTCCTTCCGTTTACGTCAGACGCACATTGCCCAGCGTCACCTTCACGGCAACCCAACAAAAATGTGTTCACTAAACCTTGGAATTTTGCCGCACAGGAGCGACAGTCGGGTTGCCGCTGGGATACTACGCTTTCCGCTCAGGATTCGTACGCCGAATTTTGGTCTGAATCTTTGGAAGAACCTGGATCCGCGCGCCCCAGGGGCCGTGCGGATAGCCGACCAAACATCTCCATGCCGGATTGATGGAACGTCGGAGCGATTCGGTCGCTTAGCCTTCGGGAAATCAAACCAAGGAGCCGACCGATGGCACTCGCCAATCTCAAGGACATCTATCTCGACCAGCTTCAAGATGTTCACAGCGCTGACACACAGGCGGCGAAGGTGACACGCGAACTGGCCGGCGCCGCCCATAACGATGGTTTGAAGAAGGCTCTTCAGGCCGGCGTCGACGGCATCGAGAAGGGGCTGGAAACGTTGAAGGCGGTTATAGCGGCGCATGACGCCAAGCCTGGCGAGGAATTCTGCAAGGGCATGGAGGGTTTGGTCAAGGAAGCCAGAGCGCACGGCATACAGGAAGACATTTCCGACCCCGACGCCCGTGACGCGATGATCATCAGCCAGTATCAGCGCATGGCCCACTACGCGATCGCCGGCTATGGCTGTCTTGTCGCCTTCGCCAAGCGTCTCGACCTGAAGGACGATGCCCACAAGCTGCAGAAATGCCTGGACGCGACTTATCACGGCGATGCCCACATGACGAAGCTGGCCGAGGGCGGCATCAACAAGGCAGCGTTGGGCTAGGTGTTCGGTCCCCACCCGCTCGCCCAAGGAAGGCTGCGGGCCGCTTTTTCGGCCGCGATCGAACGGCCGAATCTTCTCGCGCGAGCCGGCGTGGGGGCGCGTGGCATGCAAGCCTTGTAGTGAAGCGCCGCGCTCCTGACCGGCCGCTGGGAGGAAGCCGATATGACAGGCAACGCGGTGGCGGTCGGCGGGCTCATTCTGGGTGGCGTCATGGCGGCCCCGCTGGCGGCCTACGCGGTCCGGATCATCCCGGAAAAACCGCTGCTTCGCCTCGTCGGCGCGCTGATCTGCGGATTGGCGATCTATCAGATCGCGCGTCTGCTGGCCTGAGAGGGTAGGCCTACTGCCGGAGCGACGCCTTGCCCAAATCCCGGTGGGCGCCTGTC
The DNA here is from genome assembly GCF_036549495.1 of Aurantimonas sp. C2-5-R2. Lineage (NCBI taxonomy): Bacteria > Pseudomonadati > Pseudomonadota > Alphaproteobacteria > Hyphomicrobiales > Aurantimonadaceae > Aurantimonas > Aurantimonas sp. C2-5-R2. Next base: position 31,139 of record NZ_JAZHLJ010000037.1, on the reverse strand, counting down.
CCACGGCGCGCTCCATCAGGGCATGGCTGACCACGCGGCGACCATACCGCGTCCGGCCGGCCCCGGACTGCATCCAGTTCGGCACCGCCCGGAAATCAAATGTCCGGGCCGGCGGAGCGACCGTCAGACCTATTTTTCGACGGCGGAGATCGAGTCGACCTTGCCCCAGCCGTTGTCGCCAGCGGAGGTGTAGGTGATCTTGATCTTGTCACCGGATCTCAGATCCTCCGGCACGAGGTCGATGACCGGCGACAGATCCCAGATGGTCTTGTCGTTGAGCACCAGGATATGGTCGACGCGATCGAACGCGGCCACGGTCCCTGTGGTTGAGTCCGCAAATGCCGGACTGGCGGCCATCACACCCAGGATTGCCATTGCAATAACAGTCCGCATCGTCGTCTCCAGAAGAAATTCTATCTCGCGAGTGTGCGCCCGTTCGCAACGCCCCGCAAGCGGGAGGTCGCCAACAGATTCCAAATATTTGTCGGCACATGGCGCCATGACTGCGGGATGCCGGCAGGCTGCGCCCGGCCCCGCGTCAGGGCAGGTTTGTCCGATCATCGCGTGCGCAGCCGATGTCCCGACGGACGCCGTCGTTCCGCGCATCCGCCGGCACGCGATCTGGCCGCAGAGCCGCGTCTCGCTACCCCGAGCATTGGCTCAGGCGGCCGGGCGCGACTGCACCGCCAGACAGACGCAAGGACGCCGTGGGCCAGCGGCACGGCCGGGTGAATCGTCGCGCTGCTACCCTAAAACACGCCGAGGAAGGACAGGATCACGGCGACGACGACCACGAGTCCGACGAGATAGATGATACCGTTCATGGCTGATGCTCCTTTGCCCAAGCCCCGTAAAAAGGCCGCGTTTTGGGCCTCGCATAACCAAATAGGGTGGCGCTGCAGCCGGGCCAGCGCGTTTTTCCCCGCCAGCGCGGATGCCGCGACCCGGGCGGGGCCGCGCCGGTCGCCGCCGAGGAAACCGCCACCGGTCGACTTGCACCCCCAAATTGCACTTCATATATAGCCGCCAGCCCCGCAAAACCGGTTCGTCTCAAGGCTCCGGCTCTGCGGCACTTCCAAGAATTTCGGGGGCTGCCCTTTCCGGAACGCCTCTTCGAGGGTCCCGGGCGGCTCGCTCAAGAAGGAGAATATTCATGGCGAAGGTAATCGGTATCGACCTTGGCACCACCAATTCCTGTGTCGCCGTCATGGACGGCAAGAACGCCAAGGTCATCGAGAACGCCGAGGGTGCGCGCACGACGCCGTCCATGGTCGCGTTCACCGATGACGGCGAGCGTCTGGTCGGCCAGCCGGCCAAGCGCCAGGCGGTGACCAATCCTGAGGACACCCTGTTCGCGGTCAAGCGGCTGATCGGCCGCCGCTACGCAGATCCGACCGTGGCCAAGGACAAGAAGATGGTGCCTTTCGCCATCGTCGAGGGGTCCAATGGCGATGCCTGGGTCGAGGCCAATGGCGAGAAATACTCGCCCTCGCAGATCTCCGCCATGATCCTTCAGAAAATGAAGGAAACCGCCGAGGCCTATCTCGGCGAGAAGGTCGAGAAGGCGGTCATCACCGTCCCGGCCTATTTCAACGACGCCCAGCGCCAGGCGACCAAGGACGCCGGCAAGATCGCCGGCCTCGAAGTGCTGCGCATCATCAACGAGCCGACCGCGGCGGCGCTCGCTTACGGCCTCGACCGGAATGACGGCAAGACCATCGCGGTCTACGATCTCGGCGGCGGCACCTTCGACGTGTCGATCCTGGAGATCGGCGACGGCGTCTTCGAGGTGAAGTCGACCAATGGCGACACTTTTCTCGGCGGTGAAGATTTCGACATGCGTCTCGTCGAATATTTCGCGGCCGAGTTCAAGAAGGACCAGGGTATCGACCTTAAGGGCGACAAGCTCGCGCTGCAGCGCCTCAAGGAGGCCGCCGAAAAGGCCAAGATCGAACTCTCATCGGCCAGCCAGACCGAGATCAATCTGCCGTTCATCACCGCCGACAAGTCCGGTCCGAAGCACCTGACGATGAAGCTGACGCGCTCCAAATATGAGAGCCTCGTCGACGATTTCGTCCAGCGCACCGTGGGCCCCTGCAAATCGGCGCTCAAGGATGCCGGTCTGACCGCTGCGGACATTGACGAGGTCGTGCTGGTCGGCGGTATGACGCGCATGCCGAAGATTCAGGAGACGGTGAAGAAATTCTTCGGCAAGGAGCCTCACAAGGGCGTCAACCCGGACGAGGTCGTGGCCATGGGCGCGGCGATCCAGGCCGGCGTTCTGCAGGGCGACGTCAAGGATGTGCTGCTGCTCGACGTGACGCCGCTGTCGCTCGGCATCGAGACGCTGGGCGGGGTGTTCACCCGCCTGATCGACCGCAACACCACGATCCCGACCAAGAAGAGCCAGGTCTTCTCGACCGCCGAGGACAGCCAGAACGCCGTCACCATCCAGGTCTATCAGGGTGAGCGCGAAATGGCGGCCGACAACAAGTCGCTCGGCCGCTTCAATCTTGAGGGCATTCCGCCGGCACCGCGCGGCATCCCGCAGATCGAGGTAACCTTCGACATCGACGCCAACGGCATCGTCAATGTTTCGGCCAAGGACAAGGGCACCAACAAGGAGCAGCGGATCACCATCCAGGCGTCCGGTGGCCTCAGCGACGCCGACATCGAGCAGATGGTCAAGGACGCCGAGAGTCACGCCGAGGAAGACAAGAAGCGGCGCGCGGGCGTCGAGGCGAAGAACCAGGCCGAGAGCCTGGTGCATTCGGCCGAGAAGTCGCTCGAGGACTATGGCGACAAGGTCTCCGAGGAGGATCGCGCCGCCATCCGCTCGGCGATCGACGATCTGAAGGCCGAACTCCAGAAGGAAGAAGCCGACGCCGAGACGATCAAGACCAAGAGCGATCGTCTCGCCGAGGTTTCGATGAAGCTCGGTCAGGCCATGTACGAAGCCGCCCAGGCCGAGCAGCCGGCCGGCGAAGCGGGTGAGGCCGACGCCGAAGCCGCCGCCAAGGACGACGTGGTCGACGCCGACTTCGAGGAAGTCGACGGCGAAGAGGACCAGAAGAAGTCTGCCTGACCTTTCGCAGGGCAGCGGACGCGGCCTGGACCAGACGGGTCTGGGGCCGGTTTTGAACAGTCAGGAGCCCCGGCGTCAGCGCCGGGGCTCTTTGCGTTTGGAGGGGGATGCCCCTGCAAAGGTTAACCAGTTCTCAAGGCTTGGCTTGCAGTGTCGCGTGTCTGCGTGCCTATCCAAGGTTGAACGCAGGCGCCGTCGCCATGGCGCTTGTCGGTAAACCGACGATGCTGGCGGGAGCTTGGCCTTGTATTACCGCGTGTTCGACTGCTGGCGGTTTGTCGCCGCAATGCTGGTGATGGCCTATCATTTCCTGTATTCCGCGCCCTATGGCGCCGAGACGGGCACCGAGTTCCTGCGCCGGCTTTTACCGCTCCTCGACATGTTCTTCATGATCTCGGGGTTCTTCATCGCCACGCGCTACGCCGATCAGATCCGCTCGGCCGCCGACTATCGCGACTTCATGCGCCGACGCGTCGCCCGCCTCTACCCGCTGCATTTCATCGTCACGATGTTCTTTGCCGCCGTCGCGCTGGCGGCCCTTCTAGCGGGGGCCGACCACTACCCGTTCGCGCGCGAGCTCGCCGCGCTGCCCCAGCATCTGCTCGCCCTGCACGCGCTCGGCACGACAAGCGGTCTCGCGCTCAATTATGTGTCCTGGTCGGTCAGCGCCGAGTTCTTTTCCTACGCCTTGTTTCCGCTGATCCTGGTGATGTTTCGCTGGAAGGGGCTGCGTGGCCTCGTCCTGATGTTGGCGATCTGGGTGGCGGCGCTGGAATATGCCTCCTGGCGCGGCGTCTTTCCGTCGGGGCACTGGACGAGCGCCGACACGCTCGGAGCCTATCGCGCTTTCGCCGATTTCGTCATGGGTGCGATTATTGCCGTCCTGGTGGGCCGCCGGTCGATCGATATCCGCTCGCATTGGCCTGGCCTGATGTTGTTCGCCGCCGCCGTCGCGACGATGATCGGCCAGACCACCCCCTATCTGACGCTGGCCCTCCTCGCCGCCTCGCTGACGGCGACGGCGCTTGCCGAGACAGCCCGGCCGGCCTCCACCGGCGTGCTCGCCCGGCTCATGCCGTTTACCCGCGTCGCCTTCGGCATCTATCTCTGGCATCCCGTCATGGAGTTCCTCTTCCTGACGGTTGTCTGGGATCGCTGGTTGGGGCAGCTCGGTATCGTGGATTTCTACGTCTATTGGACGGTGCCGATGGCTGCCACCGTGGCGATCGCCATGCTGTCCGATCGCTATCTGGAGCGCCGCTTCGGCAATCTGATCGCCGGACCGCGGCGCGCACATTCCGGGAAGCCCGCGGGCGCCGCCTCGGCCTGAGCGGTAGCGCGAACGCGCCGCGCTTAATCGGATCGTCAGAGGCGAAATTGCCCGACAGCGGGCCGGCGCGCGGAGGTGGTCGTCGCGATCACGGCGCTTTTCATCCGACCTGCCGCTATGGTATCGCAAGCCATCCGTTCCTACATCGAAGGATCGCGGCGCCCCCGATGCCGGACGCCGGAGGCGTTTGCCCCGATCCGCCCGCCGAAGAACCGATGGAAGCGTGAATGAAGGTCGATTACTACGAAATGCTCGGCGTCTCCAGGGACGTCGACGAGAAGGGACTGAAGGTCGCATTTCGCAAGCTCGCGATGCAATATCACCCCGACCGCAATCCCGGCGACGCCGAGGCGGAGGGGAAGTTCAAGGAACTCGGTGAAGCCTACGAGGTGCTGAAAGACCAGCAGAAGCGCTCGGCCTACGACCGCTTCGGTCATGCGGCGTTCCAGAACGGCAACGGCGCCGCCGGCTTCCGCGGCGATTTCTCCTCATCCATGGCCGACATCTTCGACGACATCTTCGGCGAGATGATGGGTGGGCGCTCGCGCGGGCGCCAGCCCAGCGGTGGCCGCGAGCGCGGCTCGGATCTTCGCTACAACATGGACATCAGCCTGGAGGAGGCGTTCGCCGGCAAGACCGCCGAGATCGGCGTGCCGACGACGATCCAGTGCGACGAATGCACCGGCACCGGCGCCCGTCCCGGCTCCAGCCCGAAAACCTGTTCGACCTGCGGTGGCATCGGCCGCGTGCGGGCAGCGCAGGGCTTCTTCTCGATCGAGCGAAGCTGCCCGTCCTGCCAGGGCCGCGGCCAGGTGATCGCTGACCCCTGTGGCAAATGTGGCGGCGACGGTCGCCTGCCCGAGGAGCGCAAGCTGTCGGTCAACATTCCGGCCGGCATCGAGGACGGAACGCGCATCCGTCTCGCGGGCGAGGGCGAAGCCGGCCTTCGCGGCGGCCCCGCCGGCGACCTCTACATTTTCCTGTCGGTCAAACCGCACGAATTCTTCCAGCGCGACGGCGCCGATCTGTTCTGCCAGGCGCCCATGTCGATGACCACCGCGGCGCTTGGCGGGCATTTCGACGTCTCCACTCTGGACGGCAACACCACCCGCGTGAAGGTGCCGGACGGTACCCAGACCGGCAAGCAGTTCCGAGTGCGGGGCAAGGGCATGCCGGTGCTGCGTTCGCCGCAGGTCGGCGATCTCTTTATCCAGGTGACGATCGAGACTCCGCAGAAGCTCTCACGTCGCCAGCGGGAGCTTCTGGAGGAGTTCGAGGAAATTTCCTCGTCCGAGAATTCGCCCCAATCGACCGGGTTTTTCGCTCGGATGAAAGAGTTTTTCGAGCATCTCAGCGAGACCTGAGCCCCGCCCGGGGGGAGCGAAACGAAACGGTCGACCTTTTCGTCAAGAATTCGTTACAAGGGGCCGGGCATCAGCAGGAAACCGGAGCCAAGGCTTCGCGCGTTACGGGAGTGTGTGCACGTGTTGGGAACTCTGGAACCGCGTCCTCCTCTGCGTGCCCGCGACCGCCTGAAGGCTTTGCGTTCCCGGGCGCGCCCGAAGGTCAGCGACGAGGCCCGGTTTTTCAGGGGCTGGTTGCAGCGGCCGCTGGTCATGGGGGCGGTGTCGCCGTCCTCACGCGCGCTTGGGGCCGCCATGGCCGCCTTCGTTCCCGATCCGGCCCGCTTCGACGACAACTCCCGGGTTCTCGAGCTTGGTCCCGGCACCGGCGTCGTCACCCAGTGTCTGATCGAGCGCGGCGTGCCGGAATCGGCGCTGATCCTGGTCGAATTTTCACCAGAGTTCTGCGTCCTGTTGCGGGCGCGTTTTCCGGCGGCGCATGTCATCCAGGGGGACGCCTATGCGCCCAGCCAAGCGTTGGACAAGGCTCTCGCCGGCCGACGCCTGGAGGCGGTCATTTCCGGTCTGCCGCTGTTCACCAAGCCGGACGAAAAACGCGAACTGGTCGTCGGCGGCGCCTTGGCCCGGATGCGGCCGGACGCCCCGTTCATCCAGTTTTCCTATGCTCTCACCGTCCCTGTGAAGCCGCGCCGGATCGGTGCGCGTCTTGAGACCAGCCCGTGGATCAAGCGGAACCTGCCGCCGGCGAGGGTGTTGGTCTATCGCTCCGCGTAGCGGCGATGGGCGAGTCGGGTGGAATCGAGACGGAAGCGTCCATGGCCGGAGACGGGGATGTGAATACGCCGGAAAGCGGTACGGGTAGCAGTGCGGCCGACTGGGCGAGATTTCTCGCCAGTTGGGTGCGGCATCCGATCAAGATGGGCGCCGTCGCGCCGTCGAGCCGGGCTTATTGTCAGATGATGGTGCGCCACGCGACGACCGAGCTTAACGGCCCGATCCTCGAGCTTGGTCCGGGCCTTGGCGTGGTGACGCGCGCGCTACTGGATAACGGCGTCGCCCCGGAGCGCATCACCGCGATCGAATATACTCCGAATTTCGCCCGGATGCTGCGCCAGCGGTTTCCCCGGGTGAACGTGATCCAGGGCGACGGCTTCGATCTCGACACGACGCTGGGGGCGCGGCGAGGCGAGAAATTCGCCGCGATCCTGTTCGCCATTCCGATCGCGAATCTCGCGCAGGCGGAGCGTCAGGCGCTGTTTCGGGATTACTTTTCGCGCTTGCTGCCAGGCGGTAATCTGACCCAGCTCTCCTACCTCCTGGGGCCGCCGGTGGAGGCGGTGCCGGGCGTGTTCACCGTGTCAGCCTCGCCGAGGGTCTGGCGGAATATCCCGCCGGCGCGTGTCTGGATCTATTCGCAGGACCACTCCGGCCAAACCGGAGCGGCAGAGTCTTGAGCGCAAAGATCCTCGTCATTGCGGGCTCGCTGCGGCTGGCCTCCCACAATCGCAGGCTCGCGGCCGAGGCCGCGCGGATGCTGGCGCTGACCGACGCGGTGGTGACGCTGGTCGATCTCGCCGATTATCCGCTACCGATTTATGACGGCGACCATGAGGCGGAGGCCGGCGTGCCCGAGAACGCCAACCTCTTGGCGCAACGGATCGCGGCGCAGGACGGGTTGCTTCTGGTCAGCCCCGAATACAATCACTCGCTGGTGCCGCTCGTGAAGAACACCATCGACTGGGTGAGCCGGGTCCGCAAGGTGAACGGCCGCCCGATCCAGCCCTTCAAGGGACTGGTGGTCGGGCTCGCCTCCGCATCGCCCGGTCGCTTCGGCGGCATGCGTGGACTGGAGGCCCTTCGCATCGTGATGCGGGCGCTCGGCGCCGATGTCATTACCCAGCAATGCAGCCTGGCCAACGCGGCAACCGGTTTCGACGACGACGGCCGGCTTGCCGACGACATCGCCCGAACGTCACTGGAGGCGCTGGTCGACAAGCTGCTCGACACCTCCCGCAGTCTCGGCCGGCACGGCTGAGCGGACGATACGGCGGGGATCTTTCGGCCGAAGCGGGAATGTCCGCCGACCGGCGGTCACACGTGCTGGCCCCCATTGATGTGGAGTTCGGACCCGGTGACGTAGGAGGCCTGGCTGGAGCAAAGGAAATAGATGACGTCCGCCACTTCCGAGGTCTGGCCGAGACGGCGCAGCGGGATGTCGTCGATCATCTTCTCGGTGCCCGGCGACAGGATCGCCGTCTCGATCTCGCCGGGCGCGATGGCGTTGACCCGGATGCCAGCCGGACCGAAATCATGCGCCATTTCACGGGTCAGCGAGTTGAGCGCCGCTTTCGACGTGGCATAGGCCGTACCGGCGAAAGGATGGACGCGCCCCCCCGCGATCGAGGTGATGTTGACGATCGAGCCCTTCGCCTTGGACAATTCCTTGAACAGACCGCGAGCGAGCATGATCGGCGCGAAGAAATTGACCTGGAAGACGTCGCGCCAAGCGTGCATGGTCGTACCGATGGAGTCCAGCCGGGCGCCGCCGTCGCCTTTCGGCGAGATCGCCGCGTTGTTGACGAGGGCGTGGAGTTCGGAACCATTCGCTTCCAGCCGCCGCCGGATTTCCGAGACCGCAAAGCCGACGTCCTCCTGGTCGGAGAGGTCGACCCGGATGTGGTCTTCCGGGCCGGCCGGCCAAGGGCAGTTGTCGGCGAAGTCCTGGCGCGAGCAGGTGATCACCCGCCAGCCCTCGCGGGAGAACCGCTTCACGGTCGCGTGGCCGATGCCCCGCGAGGCGCCGGTCAGCACCAGGGTCTTGCGCTCGTCGCGCATGGTCTCCGACATGGTTCGGTCCTTCTCCGCCGATGGCGTCCGGTCGTCACGGGCGATCACGTTGCAGTCAACGTTGCCCGGCGACAGCGGCATTCGGTTGCTTTTAGCATGTTCGCTGCTTCATCTAGCGCGCATGTAGGCGATCGCCGCACAAATGTGGATGGCGGTCCACCGAAAACCGAAAGGACGGATGATGAAGGCATGGGGCTTGGGAATAGCTGCGCTAACGGCGATCCTTTCGGCGGGATCGCCGGCCAAGGCGGCGGATCCTGATCCGTCGAATTGGCCTGCGGTGCTTGAGGCGGCGAAGGGCCAGAGCGTCTATTTCAACGCCTGGGGCGGCTCGCAGAACATCAATGATTACATCCAGTGGGTCGCCGGCGAGGTGAAGGACCGGTTCGGCGTTACGCTGAACCATGTCAAGCTCGACGACACGGCGAACGCCGTCGCCGCGGTCGTTGCCGAAAAGACCGCTGGCAAGGACGACGGCGGTTCGGTCGACCTCGTCTGGATCAATGGCGAGAATTTCGTCTCGATGCAGGAGAAAGGCCTTCTGGCGAAGGGGTTTGCCACCCAGCTTCCGAACTGGCGCTATGTCGATACGGCCAACCCGAGCGTTACCACGGACTCCACCGTCCCGACCAACGGCCAGGAATCGCCCTGGGGCGGGGCGAAGATGGTGTTCTTCGTCGACACCGCGCGCTCGGGTCCTGTCGCCGACATGCCAAAGGACACCGACGCGCTGCTTAAATGGGCAAAGGCCCATCCGGGCCAGTTCTCCTATCCGGCGCTGCCGGACTTCATCGGCTCGAGCTTTCTGAAACAGGTGCTGATCGAACAGGCGGGCGACCCGTCCGTGCTCGCGAAACCGGTCGACGAGGCGACCTTCGAGGCGGTGACGGCGCCGCTCTGGGCCTGGCTCGACGCGCTCCGCTCGGCGCTGTGGCGCGGCGGCCGGGATTACCCGCAGAACTATCCGGCGATGAAGCAGCTTCTCGCCGACGGCGAACTCGGGATCATCTTCGCCTTCAATCCGGCCGAGGCCTCGGCGGCGATCGCGGCCGGCGAACTGCCGGACACGGTGCGCTCCTTCGTTTTTCCGGGAGGCACGCTCGGCAACACGCATTTCGTCGCGATCCCCTATAATTCGGGGAGCAAGGCAGCGGCGATGGTGGTCGCGGATTTCTTGCTGTCGCCGGAAGCACAACTGCGCAAGGAAGATCCAAAATATTGGGGCGATCCCACCGTGCTCGCCATGGACAAGCTGCCGGTGGAGGATCGCGACGCCTTCGCCAATCTCGATCGCGGCGTGGCGACCCTGGCCCCGGCCGATCTCGGCCCGGTGCTACCTGAGCCAGACGCCTCCTGGATGACCCGCATCGAGGCGGAGTGGAAACGGCGCTACGGAAGTTGAGTACGGGTTCCGCTATAACGCCCGGGACGGCACGCCGCCGACCAGAACGGAGGCGCGCCGCGTCCGTCGAGATCCTCGTCCCATGAGACAGAGACGTCTCGACTCCATACCCTGGCTGATCGCTCTCCTCCTCGCCGCTCCGGTCGGCGTCGGGCTGGCCGGCGCGATCCTGCCGGCCTTCGGCTATCTGCCGGCGCTCGGCGGCGACATGGTCTCGCTGCAACCGTTTCGCGATCTCCTGAACGAGCCGGGTATCGGCACGTCGGTTGCGCTGAGCGTCGCGTCCGGGCTGCTGACGACCTTCGTCTCGGTGGTGGGCGTCGCGATCTTTCTCGCCGCCTTCTTCGGCACGCGCACCTTCCGCCTCGCCCGCCAGAGTCTCGCGCCGCTTTTGGCCGTGCCCCACGCGGCGGCGGCCTTCGGCCTCCTGTTCCTGATCGCCCCGTCCGGACTGGTCTTCCGCCTTGCCGCCTTCGCGCTCGGCTTCGACCGTCCGCCGGACCTTTTGATCGTCGGTGATCCGTTCGCGCTATCGATGATGGCCGCGTTGGTCGCCAAGGAAATGCCGTTCCTGCTTCTTGTCGCCTTCGCCGCGCTGCCGCAGGCCGACGCCGAGCAGCGGATGCGGCTCGCCCGCTCGCTCGGCTATGGCCGCATCGCCGGCTTCGTCCTGGCAGTCTGGCCGTCGGTCTACCGGCAGATCCGTCTGCCGGTCGTCGCGGTCGCCGCCTTCGCCTCCTCGGTGGTCGATGTGGCGCTGATCCTTGGGCCCTCGACGCCGGCGCCGCTCGCGGTTCGGCTGCTCGGCTGGATGGGTGATCCGGACTTGGCGATGCGCTTTCAGGCGTCGGCCGGCGCGATGCTGCAACTCGGCGCCACGTTGTTCGTGATTGCCGTCTGGCTGGCGGGCGAGCGGGCGATGGGCTGGACCTGCCGATGCCTCGCGCACACCGGCAGACGTTTTGCCGAAGATCGGGTTGCACGCGATCTCGCCGCGGTGCCGGTCGCGTTGTCGGGCGCGGCGGTCTTCCTTGGTCTGGCGATGCTGCTCATGTGGTCGGTGTCGGGCTTCTGGGGCTTTCCCGACCTGTTGCCGCGTAGCTTCGACCTGACCACCTGGCGGCGAGCGCTTGCCGGGGCGTCGGGCCCGCTCTGGACGACCTTCGTCGTCGCGCTGGCCGCTGCCTTGCTGGCGCTGATCCTCGTCATTGCGCTGCTCGAAGGCCACCGCCGCCGGTTTCCGGCGGCGCGCGGTGGCGAGGTGCGGTTGCCCTCGACGATCGCCGGATTGCTGTATCTGCCGCTGATCGTGCCGCAGATATCCTTCGTCTTCGGCCTGCAGGTGCTGATTCTGGCCATCGGCCTGACCCCGTCGATCCCGCTGCTCATCGCCGTCCATCTCGTCTTCGTTGCGCCCTATGCGGCGCTGGCCCTGGCCGATCCGTGGTTCGCCCTCGACCCGCGTTACGAGCGGGTGGCGGCAAGCCTCGGCCGCTCGCGCATGTCGGTGTTCGCCCGCGTGCGTCTGCCGATGTTGACGGCGCCGGTGCTAACGGCGCTGGCGATCGGCCTCGCCGTTTCGGTCGGGCAATATCTGCCGACCGTTCTCGTCGGTGCCGGACGGCTGCCGACCATCACCACCGAAGCGGTGGCGTTGGCCTCGGGCGGCAACCGCCGGATTATCGGCGCCTACGCGCTGTTGCAGACGCTGCTGCCCTTTCTCGCCTTCGCCGCCTCCGGTCTCGTTCCGATCTTGCTCTGGCGTCACCGGCGCGGCATGAGGGCCGGATGATGGATGACAGGGGACTGCTTCTCGATGGGGTCGAGATCCGGCTCGGCGCGCGTCGCCTGCTGGCGCTCGACACCCGCATCGCGCCCGGTGAGACGCTGAGCGTCATGGGGCCGTCCGGGTCCGGCAAGTCGACGCTCTTTGCGCTGATCGCCGGCTTTCTCGACCCGGCCTTCCAGGCAAGCGGACGCGTCGTTCTCGATGGCCGCGACCTGACCGGACTGCCGCCGGAGCGCCGTCGCATCGGCCTGCTTTTCCAGGACGCTTTGCTGCTTCCGCACATGTCGGTCGGCGAGAATCTTCTGTTTGCCCTGCCGTTCGCCATCAAGGGCCGCCATGCGCGCCGCGAGGCGGCGGAGGCGATGCTGGACGAAGTCGGCCTTGGCGATCACTTCGCCCGCGATCCCGCGACGCTGTCCGGCGGTCAGGCGGCCCGCGTCGCGCTGGCGCGCACGCTTCTGGCCGAGCCGAAGGCGCTGCTCCTCGACGAGCCCTTCTCGGGCCTCGACGCCGAATTGCGCCAGACGATCCGGCGCCTCGTCTTCGGCCTCGTGGCGGAGCGCGACATTCCCGCGCTGCTGGTCACCCATGACCGCGAGGATGCGGAAGCGGCCGGCGGGCCGATCGTCGCGCTGCCGGCGGCGGTGGAGTCGTGACGCGGCTAGCGCTTCCCGAACTGCCGGTCTCGGCGGTCCTTTGCGACGTCGCCGCCGCCCTGACCGACGCCGGCCGCGCCGTTTTGGTGGCCCCGCCGGGCGCCGGCAAGACGACGCTGGTGCCGCTGCATCTGCTGGGCGAAGCCTTCATGGCCAGCGGCAAGATCCTGCTCGTCGAGCCGCGCCGGCTCGCGGCGCGCGCCGCGGCGCGGCGCATGGCGCAGATCATCGGCGAAGCGGTGGGCGAGACGGTCGGCTGGCGCATGCGGCTCGACACCAAGGTCTCGGCGAAGACCCGGATCGAGATCATCACCGAAGGCGTCTTCACCCGCATGGTCCTGTCGGACCCCGAGCTCAAGGGCGTCTCGGCCGTCCTCTTCGACGAGTTTCACGAGCGCTCGCTGGATGGCGACTTCGGCCTGGCGCTGGCGCTCGACGTGGCGTCGGCGCTGCGCGAGGATCTGCGGATCCTGGTCATGTCGGCGACCCTCGACGGTGCCCGCGTCGCCGCGCTGCTTGGCAACGCGCCGGTGATCGAGAGCGCCGGGCGCACCTTTCCCGTGACGGTCCGCTATCGCGATCGGCCCGGAACCGAGCCGGCGGAAGACGCGGTGGTCGCCGCGGCGCGGGCGGTGCTCGCCGAGGAAGCGGGCAGTCTTCTGGTCTTCCTGCCCGGCCAGCGCGAGATCGAGCGCGTCGCCGAGCGGCTAAGCGCTATCGTCCCCGACAATGTCGTCGTCGCGCCGCTGTTCGGCGCGATGGACGGCGCGGCGCAGGATCAGGCGGTTCGCCCGGCGCCGGCCGGCACCCGCAAGATCGTGCTCGCCACGTCGATCGCCGAGACCTCACTGACCATCGACGGCGTGTCCGTCGTTATCGATTCCGGGCTGAGGCGGCAGCCGGTCTTCGAGCCGGCGACCGGCCTGTCGCGGCTGGAGACGGTACGCGTCTCGCGCGCTTCGGCCGATCAGCGGGCAGGCCGCGCCGGACGCACCGCACCAGGAACTGCGATCCGGCTGTGGCGCGCCGAGCAGACGGCCGGGCTGGACGCCTTCGACCGGCCGGAGATTCTCGCGACCGACCTGTCCGGTCTGGTGCTCGACTGCGCCGCCTGGGGTGTCGCCGAGCCGTCGAATCTCGCCTTCCTCGATCCGCCGCCCGCGCCCGCGATTGCCGAGGCACGGGCGCTGCTGGCCGAACTCGGCGCGCTCGACGCGACCGGCCGGCTGACCGCGACGGGCGCGGCGATGCGAACTTTGCCGCTGCCGCCGCGCCTTGCCCGAATGGTCGTTGCGGCCGGCGGCGATGCGCGGCTGCATGCCGCGATGCTCGCCGTGCTTCTGACCGAACGCGGTCTCGGCGGCACCGACACCGATCTCGCCGAGCGCTTGCGCCGGTTTCGCGCCGATCGCGGCCCACGGGCCAAGGCGGCGCACGGTCTGGCACGGCGGATCGCGGCGACGGCGCGGGAGGCCACATCCGCTTCCGTCGACGACGAGCCGGACGATGCGGGGGCGCTGCTGGCGCTCGCCTATCCCGACCGGATCGCTGTCGCCCGAGGCGCCCGCGGTCATTTCGTCCTGACCAGCGGTCGTGGTGGCGTCCTCGACGAGACCACAGCGCTGGCCCGTGAAAAATTCCTGGTGGTGGCCGAGTTGCAGGGCCAGGCGCGCGCCGGCCGCATTCTGTCGGCCGCCGCTCTGAGCGAGGCGGCGATGGAGCGGATCGTTGCCGAACGGGGCGTGAGCGAAGTGGTCGTTGCCTTCGATGCACCGGCGCGCGCGGTGCGGGCGCGCAACATCCGGCGTCTCGGCCGCGCGACGCTGTCGGAAGCGCCGCTGCCTGCGCCGTCCGGCGAAGCGACCGCCCGCGCGCTCGCCGAGGGCATTTGCCGCCTCGGCCTCGTGGCGCTGCCCTTCGGCAAGGAGGGGGAGCGGTTGCTGCGGCGCTTGCGGTTTCTGGCCAAGGCGTATGGCCCGCCCTGGCCGGATTTTTCCGACGCGGCGTTGCTCGTCGGTCTCGATGACTGGCTGCTGCCGTATCTTCCGGGGGTGACGAGCCTGTCGCAGATCACGCCCGCCGCACTGTCGGAGGCGCTCCGCGGGTTGATCCCGGCACCATTGCGCGACCGGCTGGAGCAGTTGGCGCCATCGCATTTCGAGGCACCGACGGGCTCGCGCGTGCCAATCCGCTATGACGACGACCAGCCGGTGCTGGCGATCCGCGTGCAGGAACTGTTCGGCCTGACCCGCCATCCGGCGATCGCCGACGGACAGCTGCCATTGACCATCGAGTTGCTGTCGCCGGCCCACCGGCCGATCCAGATTACCCGCGATCTGCCGGGCTTCTGGTCCGGCTCCTGGGCGGATGTGCGGGCCGATCTGCGCGGGCGCTATCCCAAGCATGTCTGGCCGGAAGACCCGGCCCGCGCCGCCCCGACGGCGCGGGCCAAGCCACGCAAATAGTCCGTGTGCCTAGTCAGATCGCGATTGGCCGTGTCTTGGGCACGTTTTACCTGAACGGCGAGAAGCATCGCACCCGACAGGATTCGGACCCGTGACCTCTGCCTTCGGAGGAGCCCGCAGACTTCCTTGCGAGAGCGGGCGGGATCGGTTAGGGAGAGATCGTCCGCGCGCCGATGTCCCTTGCGGGACGTCGCCCGCGACCCGGGCACCCGTAGCTCAGCTGGATAGAGCGCTGCCCTCCGAAGGCAGAGGTCACTGGTTCGAATCCAGTCGGGTGCACCATAAGGCTCTGATCTTGCAGGGCTTTCGTATCCGGAGAATTTTTTTTCTGACTTTCATCCTTGCTTGGTTGCGAAATCGTCGGCCGGTGGGAAACCTGGATGCAGCGTTGTAGGCAGCCAGGTCGGAAGAGTTCGATCTGGCGCTTCTGGATGTCAACATCGGCCTACATACCGTCTATCCTGTGGCCGACACCCTCAAAGGGCGCCACGTGCCGTTCGCGTTCATGACGGGGCATGACAGCAAGAATTGCCGGAATCGTATCGGAATCTTCCGAGCATGACCAAGCCCTACGTGGCCGAAGATGTACACCGCGCGTTGACGGGTCTGGTGGCAAAGCGCCTTTAGGGACCAAGATATCCCAACAAGTGAATGTCTACTTCCTTGTGCCAGGATGTACCGGCTAAATTAACGGCTGGAAGCCGCCGCTCGCCTTTCGCGCAATGCTACGCCGAATTCCGGTTTACCTGGTCAACGCCCGATCGATCGGAAAGATGCAGATAGTCCGGGGTGAAGTCGGCGAACCGCATCAGCTGTTCGAAGTCGTGGATTATTGCGCGCTTGTTCTGGACGGTCGCGAGATCTTTGTCGCGGAGGTTCATCAGCATGTGATTGGTGTGGACAATGGAAAGGCCGAGCGTGTCGGCAAATTCCTCCTGCGTGATCGGCAGATCGAAAGCACCGTCGGTGACGCGTCCGACGGCGGCCAGCCGTGTCGTGAGTTCGCAGAGAAGGTGCGCTATCCGAGTCTCTGCCGGCCGTTGTCCCAAGCCAACGATCCATTCCCGCAAGACCGCCTGATCGACGAGAGTGGCCCACCAGAGGGCACGGGTGATGGCTGGATGGTTGTCGGTCAGATCCATAATCGTCTCGCGAGGAATATCGACAATGGTGCAAGGCGAGAGTGTCACGATGCTGTGGTCCATACGTCCAAGGATCGCGACATGCAGATCGCAGAAGTCCCCTGGAACGAGAAAGGCCATGATCTGACGCTCACCGGTCGGCAACAGCTTGTAACGGCAGGCGAAGCCTTCCATCACCAAGCGCACACAACTTGGCCTTTCTCCCTCTCGGATCAGATGCTCCTTTCGGGGGACCTGTCGCCGCTTCTGCGACGTCCTTTCCAAAATGCGGCGATGGTCGTCCGTGAGATTGGCGCCGTATTCGAGCTTTTGGATAAGCGGATTGGTCATGCTGCCTTCTTTCGCGAGGAGCGCCCCGCTCGGCAGTTGAGCGTGCCTTAAGGCATATTGCCAGGAGACGTTGTCAGCCTCGTCGAGACAGCGGCCTCTTCTTCGAGCCTGCGCGCCGTGTCGGCCAATCCCTGCCAAGCGATCCGGGACTGCTCGAACCGTCCCTTTGCACCGGCAAGCTTCGTCTGCTCAATCTCCTCGGCTGCATCGTCGGCGCGGGCCTGATAGAAAGCGCTCGAGATTTTCGACATGTAGCTCACCTTCCAAAGTCACTCGCCTGAAGGACACATAGGGCGGCCGAGTGGGATAGTAATGATGGCTTAATGGCAGAACCCACACGAAAGCGGCGCTCCACGAGGAGCAAAACCGCATCTCCGTCGTCAGCTCACCCGAGGGAGCCGGATTCCGCGCTTCTTCAAGGCGCCCAGCTTGGCCCTTCGTGCGTCCCGTCTGCCCACCGGATAGGAGGGCCGGATGCAAAGACGGTTCAACTAGCTGAATCTCCCCTCTGGCTTTTCACCTGCATTCCTTGCTCCCGATCGCCCAGCGCGCGATAAGCAGGTAAATCCGGTAAGCCGGCGAGATACCAAACCCCGGAGAGCGTTTCTTGCGAGCCTTCGACGTCAAGATCTGCGGCTTGTCGACGCCCGCGACCATCGCGGCGGCGCTTCAGCGTGGCGCCAGCCATGTCGGCTTCGTGCATTTCGCCAAGAGCCCGCGCCATCTCGACGTCGAGGCGATGGCGGAGCTCGTCGGTTCCGTGGCGGGGCGCGCCGAGACGGTCATCGTCACGGTCGATCCGGACGATGATCTGGTCGCGCGTTTCGCGGCCGAGATGCGGCCGGACTGGCTGCAACTGCACGGCAAGGAAAGCCCGGAGCGGGTCGCCGCGATCAAGGCGTCGACCGGCCTCAAGATCATGAAGGCGCTGCCGGTCGCCGAGGCCGCCGACCTTGCCGCGATCGCCGATTATCTCGGCGTCGCCGACCGCCTGCTGCTGGATTCCAAGCGGCCGAAGGGCTCCAGTCTTCCCGGCGGCAACGGCATCGCTTTCGACTGGCGGATTCTCGCCGGCCTTGACCCGGCTCCGCCCTACATGCTTTCCGGTGGCATCGACGCCGACAACGTCGTCGATGCCATCCGCATCGCGCGGCCGTCCGGCATCGACGTGTCGTCCGGCGTCGAGAGCGCGCCCGGCGTCAAGGATGTCGGTCGCATTCATTCCTTCTTCGACGCGCTGGATCGCCTCCGCATGGACGAGCCGGCGAGAAAGGCCCGTGCCTCGTGAACCAGCCGCTGACCCCGAATTCGTTTCGCGCCGGTCCCGACGAGGACGGCCGCTTTGGTCATTTCGGCGGGCGTTTCGTCGCCGAAACGCTGATGCCGCTGATCCTCGATCTGGAAGACGCTTGGAAGGCGGCGAAGGTCGATCCGGCGTTCAAGGCCGAACTCGACAATCTCAACACCCATTATACCGGCCGGCCGTCGCCGCTCTATTTCGCCGAGCGGCTGACCGAAAGGCTTGGCGGCGCCAAGGTCTATTTCAAGCGCGACGAACTGAACCACACCGGCTCGCACAAGATCAACAACTGCCTCGGCCAGATCCTGCTCGCCAAGAAGATGGGCAAGACGCGGATCATCGCCGAAACCGGCGCCGGCCAGCATGGCGTCGCGACGGCGACGGTCTGCGCCCGCTTCGGCTTTCCCTGCGTCGTCTACATGGGCGCGACGGATGTCGAGCGGCAGTCGCCGAACGTCTTCCGCATGAAGCTGCTCGGGGCCGAGGTGATCCCCGTCACCGCCGGCCACGGCACGCTCAAGGACGCCATGAACGAGGCGCTGCGCGACTGGGTGACCAATGTGGATTCCACCTATTACCTGATCGGCACGGCCGCCGGCCCACACCCCTATCCAGAACTGGTCAGAGAGTTCCAGAGCGTGATCGGCCAGGAGGCGAAGGAGCAGATGATGGCGGCCGAGGGCCGGCTGCCGGACCTGCTGGTCGCCGCCGTCGGCGGCGGCTCCAACGCCATCGGCCTGTTTCACCCCTTCCTCGACGACAAGGACGTGGCGATGGTCGGCGTCGAGGCGGGCGGCAAGGGGCTCGACGGCGAGGAACATTGCGCCTCGCTGACGGCGGGGTCGCCCGGCGTCCTGCACGGCAACCGCACCTATCTGCTGCAGAACGAGGACGGCCAGATCAAGGAAGGCCACTCGATCTCGGCCGGGCTCGACTATCCGGGCATCGGGCCGGAGCATTCCTGGTTGAAGGATACCGGTCGGGTCGAATATGTCCCGATCATGGACACCGAGGCGCTGGATGCCTTCCAGATGCTGACCCGCGTCGAGGGCATCATCCCGGCGTTGGAGCCGGCCCATGCGCTCGCGGAAGTCATCAAGCGCGCGCCGAAGATGGGCAAGGACAAGATCATCTTGATGAATCTGTGCGGTCGCGGCGACAAGGACGTGTTCACGGCGGCCAAGCATCTGGGCGTGGAGCTGTAGTGTGAGTGAGGAACCGACGCGGCTGCAACGTCATCGCGAGGCGTTGGCTGCACTAGAAAACAGAGACGAAATATCGCTGAAATCAAACCAAATCATAGGCTTGTTAGCCTATCTCAGCGCGAATGCAGCATTTCAGCAGCGTACGATTACGGCTCTTGCGGCGATGGCACTTGGAGAAATTTCTCCAAAAGAGATCGAACAGTTGATTGCGTCTGCGGAGCAATCCACAGCGGCCTTCGACTATTTTGTCGAAGAGTTAGCGGGGACTCGATCTGATGAGTGATGTACCGCAGAAAATCAGGCAGGTCTTTGCGGATAACGACAGCCCTGACGATGCCAGGGTGCTCCTAAAGCGTGTTGAAACACATTTTAATCGTGGAGGCAGCGATGGTGGTTCGGGAGGTGATGGCATGGAGCCACGCGTAGCCAAACTCGAAGCCAGTGTTGCTCATATCGAACGCGACGTCACGGAGTTGCGCACCGATATGCGGGACGTACGCGACCGACTCTCGCGGATCGAGACGCGGGTGGACCATTTGCCCAGTAAAGGATTCGTAGTTTCGAGCGTTATTCTGACGCTGGCCATCCTCACGGCGGTCATAACCTTTCAGGATCGAATTCAGCAATTCGTTCGGCAACCACTAGCCTCGGTGCAATCGCCAACCAGCCAACCGGGCTCGCCATGACCGCAATCGTCGAAATCCACGTGACCTGCCCGACGCTCGAGGTCGCGCGCGAATTGTCGCATGGGCTTCTCGACGGCCGGCTTGCCGCCTGCTGCAATATCGGCAAGGAGGTGGACAGCCGCTATCTGTGGCAGGGCAAGAAGGAGCGGCACGACGAATGGCCGTTGACGATCAAGACCCGTGCCGATTTGTTCGATGCTTGCTGCGAGGCGATCCGCACGCATCATCCCTATGAGACGCCCGCGATCGTCGGTTTTGCTGTCGACCATGTGGACGTGGCGACCGCCGAGTGGATCGCCGAAGTGACAAGAGCCTGAGATGACCACACGCATCGAAGACCGATTCCGCGCGCTGGCCGAAGAGGGGCGTCCCGCCCTCGTCACCTTCGTCATGGCGGGCGATCCGGACCATGACACGGCGCTCGAGATCGTCAGGGCGCTGCCCGGCGCCGGCGCCGACATCATCGAGCTTGGCATGCCGTTTTCCGACCCGATGGCCGACGGTCCGGCGATCCAGAAGGCCGGCTTGCGCGCCCTGAAGGCCGGCGAAAGCCTGAAAAAGACCCTGGCGATGGTCGGCGCCTTCCGCGAAAGCGACACGACGACGCCGCTGATCCTGATGGGCTATTTCAACCCGATCTACGTCTACGGCGTCGAACGCTTCGTCCAGGACGCGCTGGCCGCCGGGGTTGACGGTCTGATCGTCGTCGATTTGCCGCCCGAGATGGACGACGAGCTCTGCCTGCCGGCTCTCGACAAGGGCCTCAATTTCATTCGCCTCGCGACGCCGACCACCGACGACAAGCGCCTGCCGGCGGTTTTGAAGAACACCTCCGGCTTCGTCTATTACGTGTCGATCACCGGCATCACCGGCTCCGCCGCGCCCGACGCCACGAAGGTCGCGGCCGCCGTCGGACGCATCAAGGGCCACACCGACTTGCCGGTCTGCGTCGGCTTCGGCGTGCGCAGCGCCGAACAGGCTCGCGAGATCGGCCGGGCGGCGGACGGCGTCGTCGTCGGTTCCGCGCTGATCAACGCCCTTGAGGCGTCGCTGACCGACGGCCGCGCGGGAGCAGGCACGGTAACGGCGGTCACCGATCTGGTGCGCGATCTCGCTGGCGGCGTTCGCGCCGCCCGTCTTGCGGATGCCTGACCGCGCGACCATCTGCGAACAACCCTTGTCAATCGGAACAGCCGCGCCGTGAACTGGATCACCAACTACGTCCGCCCCAAGATTTCCAGCCTCCTCGCCACGCGCGAGGTGCCGGAAAACCTTTGGATCAAGTGTCCGGAGACCGGCGAAATGGTCTTCCACAAGGATCTGGAGGCCAACCAGTGGGTGATCCCATCCTCGGACTTCCACATGCGCATTCGCGCCAGGGACCGGTTGAAGAGCTTCTTCGACGACGGTGTTTTCGAGACGATCGAACTGCCGAAGGTGGCGCTCGACCCGCTGAAATTCCGTGACTCCAAGCGCTATGTCGATCGCCTGAAGGAGTACAAGGCCAAGGCTGAGATGGACGACGCCGTGATCGCGGCGCGGGGCGCGATCGAGGGCCTGCCGATCATGGCGATCGTCCAGGATTTCGCCTTCATGGGCGGTTCGCTCGGAATGGCGGCTGGCGAGGCGATCATTCGGGGCTTCGAGACCGCGATCGCGGAAAACCGGCCGCTCGTCCTGTTCGCGGCCTCCGGCGGGGCACGCATGCAGGAGGGCATCCTGTCGCTGATGCAGCTGCCGCGGACCACCGTCGCGGTGGAGATGCTCAAAGAGGCCGGGCTGCCCTACATCGTCGTCCTGACCAACCCGACGGCCGGCGGTGTGTCGGCATCCTACGCGATGCTGGGCGACGTCCATATCGCCGAGCCGGGCGCGGTGATCGGTTTCGCCGGCGCCCGCGTCATCGAGCAGACGATCCGCGAAAAGCTGCCCGAGGGGTTCCAGCGGGCCGAGTATCTCATGGCCCATGGCATGGTCGACATGGTCGTCCATCGGCACGAACTGAAGGCGACGATCGCGAATTTGGCCAAGCTGTTGACCAAGACGCCCGTCGATATGGCGGCGCGCATCGAGGATGAGGCGGAACCGACAGTCGAGCCCGAGACTATGCCGTCCGAGCCGCAGCCGGCCGCCTGAATCAGTTTTGCATCCGCTCATGCTCTCGCGTAATTCTCATCCATGACCACGACCTCACTGGCCACGACAGAGATCGAGTCCCTGATGCTGAAGCATCCGAAGGGCTTTGACCTGTCGCTCGACCGTATTCGCCGTCTGCTCGCCGATCTTGGCGACCCGCAAAACCGTCTGCCGCCGCAGATTCACATCGCCGGAACCAACGGCAAGGGATCGGTCACGGCCTTTTGCCGGGCGATCCTGGAGGCCGACGGCCGGGCGACTCACGTCCACACCTCGCCGCATCTGGTCAATTGGCATGAGCGTTATCGGATCGGCCGCTACGGCCAGCCCGGCGCGCTTGTCGACGATCGGCTTCTGGCCGACGCCGTCGTGAGGGCCGCGGCCGCCAATGGCGGGGAAATGATCACCGTCTTCGAGATCCTGACGGCGGTCACCTTCCTGCTGTTTTCCGAGCAGCCGGCCGATGTCGCGCTGATCGAGGTCGGCCTCGGCGGACGCTTCGATGCGACCAACGTCCTGGAAAAGCCGGCCGCGACCGTGATCACCTCGATCTCGCTCGATCACCAGTCCTATCTCGGTGATCGTGTGGAGCTGATCGCGGCGGAAAAAGGCGGCATCATCAAGCCGGGCGTGCCGGTCATCGTCGGTCAGCAGGGCGAGACGGTCGCGCTGGACGTGCTCACCGCGATGGCCGATCGCGCCAACGCGCCGGTGCTGGTCTATGGCCAGGACTTCTTCGCCTATGAGGAGCATGGCCGGCTCGTCTATCAGGACGATACGGGGCTACTCGACCTGCCGATGCCGCGGCTTCCGGGCCGCCATCAGCTGATCAACGCGGCGACGGCGATCGCCACGCTCCGCCATGCCGGCTTCGGCCCGAGCGACCAGGCGATCGAGACGGGTCTGTCGAATGTGGAATGGCCGGGCCGCATGCAGCAGATCGCTTCGGGTCCACTCTATCGCGCTGCCTTTCCGGGCTCCGAACTCTGGCTCGACGGCGGCCACAATCCCGGCGCGGGGTCGGCGATCGCCGAAACCCTCGCTGACATGGAGGAACGGGTTTCGCGACCGTTGTTCCTCATTGTGGGGATGATCAACACTAAGGACCCGATGGGGTTTTTCGCGTCCTTCGCCGGGATCGCCCGGCATGTCTTCACCGTGCCAGTCGAAGCGTCCGACGCGGGCATCGATCCGAACGAACTGGCCGAGGCGGCGATCGCTGCAGGGCTCGACGCAGAGCCCTGCGCGACGGTTGAGGAAGCCATCCGCCTGGTCTCGTCGGCCTGGGACAGCGACCGGGCGCCGCGCTTTCTCGTTTGCGGCTCGCTCTATCTGGTCGGGGACGTGCTGGCTCAGAGCGGCCTCGCGCCGCGCTGAGGACCCCGGCCCGCCGGCGCCCAGCGGGCATCGTCGTGGAAGCATGGCCGCTTCGGAGGGCGAGGCGGCCCGGTCGATCGTGGAAAGAGAGGGAGAGGACAATGGAGATCAAGCGTCGCGGGTCAGTACCGACCCGGCGGGTGCCGGCCAGCTATTTCACCGGCACGGTCTGGCAGGACCCGATCATCGAGGCGCCGGAGCCGGCGCGCCTGCGGGCGGTCGTGGTGATGTTCGAACCGGGCGCCCGCACCGCGTGGCACACCCATCCGCTGGGACAGACCCTTTATGTGACCGCAGGAACCGGCCGGTTCCAGACTTTTGGCGAACCGGTCCAGACGATCGGCGCGGGCGACGTCATCTGGATTCCGCCCGGCGAAAAACACTGGCATGGCGCCGGGACGGAAACGATGATGACCCACATCGCCATGCAGGAGGCGAAGGACGGCGTCGCCGTCGACTGGCTGGAGCATGTCAGCGACGAGGAATACGCCGCGGCCTGACGTCGCGTCGAACAGAACCGCTACATGAAAAAAGCCCGGACAATCCGCCCGGGCTTTTTTCTGATTCACGTGAAACGCGCGAGGTTGGGGACGCTCAGGCGGCGCCCTTGATCCAGTCGACGAGCTTCGACTTCGACTGCGCGCCGACCTGGACGGACGCCGGCTCGCCGTTCTTGAACATCATCAAGGTCGGGATCGAGCGGACGCCGAACTGAGCGGCGATGTCCGGGTTCTCGTCGATATTGACCTTGGCGATCCGGACATTGTCCATTTCGTTGGAGATTTCCTCGAGGCTCGGCGCGATCATCTTGCAGGGGCCGCACCACTCCGCCCAGAAGTCGACGACGACGGGCTTGTCGCTCTCCAGAACGTCGGTCTTGAAATTGTTGGTGTCGATCTTTGTCGTGGCCATCAAGCGGCTCCCAAAATCCTTGTTCGAGACACAGGTAGAAGGGGTGGTCCGCCAAATCAAGCCGGCGGTGCATCCTCTTGACGCTGCGTTGCGGCGGTGGCGACGGTGCTGCGCCGCGCGATGAACGCGTCCATGAGGCTCGGCGCGAGCGCGATCAGCAGCGGCGCCTCGGTAAACACCAGCGCGGCCTCGATCGCATGGGCGGGATAGAGCGGCTTCAGCAGCTCGCGATAGAGCGCCAGCTGCAGGATGTAAGCCGGCGCGACGGCGTCCAAAGTCCGGGGCGGTGGGCGATTGGTCTTGTAGTCGACGATCAGGACCTTGGTGTCCGTCACCGCCAGCCGGTCGATGGTACCGTTGACGCGATAGGTTCGGCCACCCAGTGAAATGTCGCCCGCGACCGAGATCTCGGTCCGGCTGCCGGCCGCGAAGATCGGGGCGAAGGCCTGCTCCGCCATCACGCCAAGCGCCGATCCGATCAGCTGATCGTGATCGCGCGAGCTCATCTCGGGGGCGCCGAGCGTCACATAACGGCGTGCCGCTGCCTCCCGTTCGTCGGGCGCGATGTCGGGCAGTACCTGCAACAGCTTGTGGACGATAAGGCCGCGGCGAATCGCGAAAGAGGGCTCGCCCGAACGGCCGGACCCTTCGCCCAGCACCGGCGAGACGAAGGCTTGCGCTTCGCCAGCCGCCAGCGTGTCGGAACTGAGCTCCGCTGCATCGCCGACCGAGGATGGCGAGAGCGGTCGTGGCGGCAGGATCTCGGGCGGCAGCGGCGACAGGTCGAGCGGCCTCGGCGCTGCTCCCCGATCGGTGCTCGCGGCCGCCAGCTTGTCACCGGGGCCGCGCGAACCGAAGCGCCATGCGGTGACCCCGCCCTCGGCGTCCGTCACCTCCTCGCAATCCTGCCGCAGCGCCGCCTGGACCCGCTGCAGCCAGGAATTCTCGTTGGGGCCGCGCACGCCGGCGACGCCGCAGACGACGAGGCGGTCTGCCGCGCGGGTCATGCCGACATAGAGCAGCCGCCGGTATTCCTCTTCGGCGCGGGTCTTCTCCGCCTCCTTCAGACCCGCGATGGCGTCGTTTTCGAGTTCCTTGGCGGCGCGCCAGAGGAAGCCCGGCGCCTGGCCGGGATAAAGCCCCGGCATGCCCAGCCATTCCATCAGCCGCGCCCCGTGGGCGTGGGAAAACGGCGCGGAGCCCGGATCGACCAGGAAGATTACCGGCGCTTCCAGACCCTTGGAGGCGTGGGTCGTCATGATCCGGACCTCGCCGCGGCCCTGCTCCATCTCGCGCTTGATCTGCGGCGGGTCGGCGGAAAGGGTCGCGAGAAACGCGTCGAGGCCGGTCTCGCCCGCCTCCTCGGTGCCAAGCGCGAGATCGAGAAAGGCGTCGATGACCTCGCCGGCGTCGGCGCCGAGCCGCGCGGTCAGCCGCGCCCGTCCGCCCTCGGGGCCGAGGAGGCGCGCATAGAAGGCGAAGACCGTCTCGAAGCCGGCGCGGTCGCGTAATTCCTCCAGCTGCGCCAGCGCCGCCCGCGCCTTGGCCATGAAGGCGGCCGTCGTTTCCTTCGGCACGAAGTCCGGAAGGCGCGCCGTGCCTGTCTCGCC
This sequence comes from Aurantimonas sp. C2-5-R2, assembly GCF_036549495.1. Classification (NCBI taxonomy): domain Bacteria; kingdom Pseudomonadati; phylum Pseudomonadota; class Alphaproteobacteria; order Hyphomicrobiales; family Aurantimonadaceae; genus Aurantimonas; species Aurantimonas sp. C2-5-R2. The sequence continues at coordinate 5,503 of NZ_JAZHLJ010000037.1, read as the reverse complement.
GCACAGGCGCCGCAGCCCGAGCGACAGCGGCTCGCGCGGCTCCCGCGACAGCGCGAGCGCCATCAATTCGTCGTCGGAAAACCCGAAGAACGGGCTCTTGAGCACTTCGGCGAGCGACAGATCGTCATCGAAATTGACCACCGCGCGGCCGAGCGCCATCAGATCCTTGACGGCGATATGGTCGGTGATCACCAGCCGGTCGGCCCCGGCGACGGGAATGTCGGCGTCCCGCAGGGCTTTGGCCATCGCCTCGACGAAGCCGGAGCGCTTGCGCACCAGGATGATGATGTCGCCCGCCGTCAGCGCCCGCCGCTTGCCCTTGTGGACGATCGGGTCGCCGAGCCATTCGCCGATCTGCCCGGCGATCCGCCGCGCCAGACGGTTGCTCGGGGAATTCTCCGGTTCCTCGTCGACCGGTTTCAGCCAATCGCGCGGCTCCTCACGCTTTTCAGCCTGATAGACCGGCCAGATTTCGACCAGCCCCGGCCCGTCGTCGCGCGCCGTCTGGTGCGTCGGAGGAAGGTCGTCGGAGGACAGGCCCTGACGGTTGTCGGCGTCGGCAAAAACGCGATCGACCGCGTCGAGCACATCCTTCGCCGCGCGGAAGGACTGGGTCAGCCGCACCGCCTCGAAGCTTGCCAGCGCGGCCTGCGCGCGCCCGCTCATCGTCCGCTGCTCTTCGGCGAACTTCGCCGGATCGGCACCCTGGAAGGAATAGATCGACTGCTTCTCGTCGCCGACGGCAAACACCGTCCGGGCGACCTCACGGCTGCCTTCACCGGCGAAGAACTCGTCGACCAGCTGGCGCATCACCTGCCACTGGCGGGGACTGGTATCCTGCGCCTCGTCGATCAGCACATGGTCGATCCCCTGGTCGAGCTTGTAGTGGACCCAGGCCGAGGCCTCGGCGCGGGTCAGGAGATCGGCGGTCCTGACGATCAGATCCTCGAAATCGAGCTTGCCGCGCCGGCGCTTGAGGATGGCGTAGTCGCGCTCGAATTCATCGGCAATGACCAGCGCCGCCGCGCTCGCCCGGAACAGACGAACCGAGGCGAGGCGGTTTTCCATGGAGAGCACATGGTCCGCGAGCTGCTGAAGGCGGTCGGCGAAATCCTCGAAGAAATCGGTGACCCATTTTGTGGCGACGCTTCCCGGCTTGTAAGGCCCGCCGTCCTTCTTGAGGCAGACCGTGCGCAGCGCCTCGAAGCGCGCCGCATCGGTACCGGGATCGAGCAGCGCATTCAGCCGATCGACCAGCTTTTTGTCGGTCGCTTTCGGGCTGGATTCGGCGACCGTCAGGACTTCGCGGCAAAACGCTTCGTCGAAACCCGGAGCGGGAACGGCGTCGGCCAGGATCGCCGCTTCGTCCTCGTCCGGCGCAAGGCCTAGCGCCGAACGCAGCAGGGCGAGGGCGCCATCGAGGCCGCCGGCCGCGTCGATGTGCCGGCGGATCGCGTCGCGCTTGCGGACGATCTCGCCGATCAGCTGATCGAGGCCCCACTCGCCGGCCAGCGACAGGGCCGTGGCAAAGGCTTCGCCGAGCGGGAGCGCCTCATTGGCGTCGTCCTCGGCGCGGCTTGCGCCGGTGATCAGCCGGCGGCGGGCCTCGCCGAGCAGAGCGGCGCTCCCGGCGTCGTCGAGCACCTCGAAATGGCCGGGAACGTTCGCCTCCAGGGGAAACTGATGCAGGATGGACTCGCAGAAGGCGTGAATGGTCTGAATCTTCAGCCCGCCCGGCGTTTCAAGCGCTTCTGCGAACAGGCGCCGAGCAGCACGAAGCCGGGCGTCTGACGGCGGTGTGCCATCGAGCTTGGCCAGTTCCTCACGCAGCGCGGCGTCCTTAGCTGTCGCCCATGTCGCCAGCCGGCCGAACACCCGTGTCGACATCTCGGCGGCCGCCGCCTTGGTGTAGGTGAGGCATAAGATCTTCGACGGCTCCGCTCCGGCGAGCAACAGCCGCACCACCCGCTCGGTCAAAACGTGGGTCTTGCCCGAGCCGGCATTGGCCGACACGAAGACCGAGCGGCTCGGATCGGCGGCGATCTGTTGCAGCCGGCTGGTCTCGGCGATTCCGACAAACTGGCTCATGACGTCGCCTCGCCGGTCTCGTCCGCCCCGATCGACCATTCCTGCGCCCGCGCCAGATGGTCGTAATCGCCGGAAAAATCGCCCGCCAGAAACGGCCGTGTGCGCGAGGTGAAGGCTTTCGCCTCGTCGCGGAAGGCGGCGACCAGCGCCCGGAACTTCGCCAGCGCCTCGTCGGAGAGGGCGTCCGGGTCGACCGGCTCGCCATTGCGCCCGCCATCGGTGGCGAGCCGGTCCTCCGTCAGCGCCCGTTCGCGCAGCCGGACATAGACGAGGTCGGAAATCCGCGAGACCTTTCCCGCGTCCGCGAAGGCGCCGAGCTTGGCCATCGCGCCCTCCAGCGGCAGCTGCGGGGCAAGCAGGGCGCGGGCCTGGGACACCGAGGGATTGGCCCCGGTCTTGAAATCCAGGATCTCGACCGAGCCGTCGGTGAGGAGATCGATGCGGTCGGCGAAACCGGTCAGCCGCGTCGACAGATCGGTGAAGTCGAAGCGCCCGGCGGCCTCCGCGTGGCGGGTGGCGACCCGGTCCGCACGACCACGCTCCCAGACGATGTAGTTGTCCGCCAGCGTTTCCATGCGCGGCCACCACACCGCATCGATGTCGGCCGGCAACGCCTCGGCGTCGAAGCGCTCGCGGGCAATCGCGAGGAGCCGCGCCACCGCGTCTTCGGCCAGCGGGTCGTTGCCGTCGATGACGAAACGGGCGAGAATCTCGTGATAAAGGCTGCCGCGCTCGGCCGCGTGCGGGTCGCGCATCAGATCGGGCAGAGGCTCCAATCGCAGGATCTTGCGCGCGTGGATCGCATAAGGATCGCGGATCAGCGTCTCGACATCGGTGACCGAATAGCGTGTCGGGCGGTCGGCGAGCGGCGGTCTGGGTTCCGGCCGGCTTGCGCGCGGCACCGGCGCCGCGACGTCGAGCTGGCGCGCATGGGCGAGGAACGGCGCGCCTGCTTCCCGCAGCCGCGCCGCGCCCTCGTCCCCGGCGAGCGTCAGGATCCGCTGCAGCCAGCGCGAGGCGATCGCCGGGGCGCCGCCGGAGCGCCGGGATCGCGACAGGACGACGCGCTTTGCCCCCATCGCCATCCAGAAATCATGGGCGGCGAGGCCGATGCGCCGCTCCGGCGGATCCAGCGCGATCTCCCGGCGCATCAGCCGCGACAGGAAGGCGCCGCTCTTCGCCCCCGCCGGCCAGCTGCCCTCGTTGAGGCCGCCGAGCAGCGCCGTGTCGACGCTCTGCAGCCGTGCTTCCAGCGCGCCCCAGACGAAGGCCCTGGCGGACAGGCCGCCGCGCGGTTGCACCGTCTGACCGGCGATCAGCGCCGCCATGACGTCGCCGAACTCTCCCGAAGCGAAGCCGAAACCGGTCTGTGGCGCCTGCACCAGCTCGGCGAGGAAGTCGGTCAACGCGCGGCCGGCCTCTTCCGCATAGAGCTCCGAGGCGTCGCCCTCGGCGTCGGCGGCGAGGGCTTCCAGACACCGGGTGAGCGCCACCGCATAGGCCGCGATCTCGCGCTCCTCGCCGCCGCGCAGCGCCGTCAGCGGTTCGAGCGCGCGTTCCAGATGGTCGGCCATCCTCTGCGCCAGATCGCGTTCCGCCTCGGGCAGATTTTTCACCGGCCGCGCCACGTGGCTGTCTTCCTCGACCGCCGCCCGCCGTTCGCGCATGATCGTGCCGAGCCGCGCCCCGTCCGCCACCCCGACCGAGCCGCGCAGCGCGATCATCTCGATCGCCCGCGCCGCGCGCCGGGCCTCGCCGCCGCCGAGGCCGAGCCGGGTGAGCGGGTGCTTGAGCAGCGAGACGAGCGCGATCGGATCGCCCGGCGACAACGCCACGGCGATGGTGGTCGCGAGCAGGGTCCCCGGCGCCGTCGCGGCAAGCGGGTTGCCGGCGGAATCATTCGCCGCGATGCCGAAGCGCGACAGCTCGGCGACGACGCGGCGGGCAAGATTGCGGTCCGGCGTGATCAGCGCGGCGCGCGCTCTCGGGTCGGTCAGCGCGTCGCGCATGGCGACGGCAAGCGCCAGCGCCTCCTCGCGGGCATCGCCTGCCTCGATCAGGGAAAGGCCGGCGAGCGCCTCGGGACCGTGCCGGGCCGCCGCGCCGCTCCAAGCGTCCGTGGTTTCGGCCGGGCGCAGGGCGTCGGCGAGAAAGGCCTCGCGCGCCGCCAGCGCCGGATCGAGCCCGTCCCCGAGATGATCGACACTCTCCGGCGGCCGGGAAAAGCGGGTCAGGATCGTCTTCAGCCCGTATTGCGGATGGCCCGGCGCGGCGACCGAGGCGGCGCGCGAGATCGCCGCGAAGGTCTCCGGCTCCAGATGCCGGTCGAGGCCGGGCAGCACCAGCGCGCCGTCCGGAAGATGGGCGATGGCGTGCATCAGGTCGAGCGTTGCCGGCGCCGTCGCGGTGGAGCCGGCCAGGATCACCGGGCCGCGCGCGCCGCCGCTGCGCAGCCGCGCGGCTTCGGCGCGGAGCCAGGCGTTCTTCGCCGCCGCCTCGCTGACCTGGCCGGTGGCGGCCAGCGCTTTCGGCCAGGCCTCGGTGACGATCGACAGGAAGGTCAGCGTCAGCCGCCACCAGTCGGCGAGGGCGTCGGGCGCGAGCGTCGCCAATTGCGACAGCGAGGTGCCCTCGGTCTCGACCTCGTCGATGAGCGCGCCGAGATCGCCGGCCAGCCACAGCGCGTCGGCGGCCGAGACCGGCAGCACCGCGTCTTCGCCGATCAGCGCCTGAAAGGCGCCCCGGTCGGTCATGGCGCGCCAATGCCGGGCGAGGCGGGCGAGATGGAGCCGGCGTTCCAGCGCCCCCATCGCCGGCTCCAGGCTCGGTCCGGCGGGCGAAAACAGGCCGGTGTCGTCACCCTCGCCGATCGGCCGGATGGCGGGCAGGATGGCGCTTCCGCCGGCCCCGGCCCCGTCCTCTAATGACGACCGCGCCCCGATCGCCGCGGCGAATTCGGACGCCAGCGCCCGCGCCGCGCGGCGAGTGGGGACGTAGATGGTCACGTCCGCCAGCGCCAGCGGCGCGCCGTCATAGCGAAACGACGGCACCAGCTGGCCGCCCAGCAGCGCCTCGGCCAGCGTGGTCAGGAAGGGCCGGCCCGGCGGGATCGAAAGGATGCGCGCGTTCATCGCGGCAGACTAGCGGGGATGGGGATGATTCGTGAGGGGGTGGGGCGATCTTGGGGGGGCAGCTTCGGGCCGATAGCGGACTAGCGGCTAACGAACCTGCATCGGGAGTAGCTGCCATTCGCTAAATCGAGCGGTAACCTGAGTGGCAAGCCATCTGTCGGAGATGCTAAGAAACAACCCGTGGACGGCGTCTATCCCTCCGTGCCAATGACGATGAGACATCGACCACCCGGGAATTTACCCTTGAGGGCGCAGGTAACGTATCGACATGGTAATGCCCCAGA
>NZ_JAZHLJ010000036.1:0-39154 GCF_036549495.1 Aurantimonas sp. C2-5-R2 | reverse complement strand
TCGACGTTGTACCGGCGCGGATATGGAGCGTCGGCAATTATGCACTCGGCATCGCTTTCAGCGACGGGCACAATTCCGGCATCTACACCTTTACCGCGCTGCGTGAGATAGAAAGTGTCGAGACCGAAGATGTTTGACGTCGCCGTCCTTCGCCGCATCCGGGCACAGGCCTCGCCGCGCGACCCGACCGTGATGCGCTTCATTCTCGATGTGCCGGTCGAGGCCGGGCGGTCGGCTGGCTTCGATGGGCCGATGGACGAGGCCCCCCTGGCGCGTGCGCTGTTCGCACTCGCGGGCGTGACGAAAGTGCAGGTGAATGGTGAGACGATCCTGGTGACGCGGGCGCCCGGCAGCGAGTGGCAGGCGCTCAAGGCCCCTATCGCGGCAGCGATTCGCCAGGTTCTCGATGATACCGATCGGCCGCTCGGCGACGCACCGGCGACTCCGATGACCGAGGATAGTGACGCGGCGCTTCTGGCCGCAGTAACGCATCTGCTCGATACGAAGGCAAACCCGTCGATCGCCCGACATGGCGGCTATATCAGCGCTGAACGCGTGGGAAACGACACGGTCTATCTGCGAATGTCCGGTGGCTGCCAAGGCTGCGCGGCCTCGTCAGTGACGCTCAGGAAGGGGGTCGAGACCATACTGCGCGCGGCCCTCCCCGTGATCCGCGAGATCGTCGACGTGACTGACCATGCTGGAGGTCAGAACCCTTTCTACCGCGATGTGCCGGGGCAAAGCCCGGTCTTCGCGCGCCCCGTCCCGCGTGGCGTCATCGGATGGGATGGTGGTCAAGTGACGATTGACCCGGACTACCTCGCGCCACGCCTCGGGATGAAGCCGGACGCATTGCAAGCCGGATTGACGTGCGGCGACATCGTCATAACGACGGAGAGTGGCCCGGCAACCTCGCATNATTGACCCGAACTACCTCGCGCCACGCCTCGGGCTGAAGCCGGACGCATTGCGGGCAGGATTGGCTTGCAGCGACATCGTCATAACGACAGAGGGCCGCCCCGCACCCTCGCATGAAGAAGGGATGCGGGTGATCGTGCGCAGTGCCGAGCGCACTTGGGCGGCGGAAGTCATGGCTGACGGAACTGCGCGAGAGCTTCCGCCCCCGCGGGCGGCGGCGGCGCCTGGCGGACGCACACCGGCCACGCTTGCTCAAAGTGTCCGCCGTCACTTGCACACTCTGCCGGCGGACAAACTTCCGATCACCTACGGCGCGCTCGCCTGGGGACTGGCGCTGTATGCGCCGGGCTCCATCCGCAAGATCACCCGCGCGCTCGAGACGACGATGCGCGAAGACGCAGAAGCTGGCCGTCCGTTTATCGCTGCGCGCGTCGTCGGCCGCGGACTTGGACAGGTCCCCGGGCGCGGGTTCTTCGACCTTGCCCGCGCGTTGGGTCGCGGTCCGGAGCCGGGCGAAACCGAGCGGGAATTCCACGATCGGCAGATGAATGAGCGCCGCTCGTCAAGCTGACGAAACGGCGCGGGCGAGATAACGAGACCTCGAATCGTTCGCTCGTCAAAGTGGTTGCGTCCGTCAAGCTGGTGTAAATTTGAAGGCGGCCATTCCGGTGGTCGTCATGCGGCGGCAGGTTGAAGTTTGAGGATGGGGTCGACGGCGATGGTATCGATCTGAGCCATAGCCTCGAGTTGCATGTATCGGTGCTGGGTCTGCCATTCGTCGTTTTGTTCGAGGAGGACGGCGCCTATCAGCCGGGTGATGGACTCCTCGTTCGGAAAGATTCCGACGACGTCGGCGCGGCGTTTCACCTCATTGTTCAGGCGCTCCAGTGGATTCGTTGAGTGTAACTTCGTGCGGTGCTGCACTGGGAAGGTCATGTAGGCGAGGACGTCTGGCTCGCTGGCAGAGGCGTTAGAGGTGGCTCGGGAAATCTGGACATCGGGCGTAGGGGGATTTTCGGCCTAAACGCAGCATGATTGTCGTGAACAGGAACGGAAATGACGAGACGAGTTCGGCGGAACCACAGCCCGGCTTTCAAGGCGAAGGTGGCTTTGACCGCAATCAAGGGCGAGAAGACGCTGGCCGATCTGGCGCAGCAGTTCGACGTCCACCCCCATCAGATCACGCAATGGCGTAGCCAGCTTCTTGAGGGAGCCGCTGGCGTCTTCGGTTCCGAGGCAAAGTCGGGAGCCGCAGCGCCCGCGATCGATGTGAAGACGCTGCATGCGAAGATCGGAGAGTTGGCGCTGGAGAACGATTTTTTGTCCGGCGCGCTCGGCAAGGCCGGCCTTCTGAGCGCAAAGCGATGATCGATCGCAGGCATGATCTGCCGTTGGCGCGGCAAGCCAAGGTGCTCGGGATCAGCCGGGGCAGCGTCTATTACCTGCGCCACGCGGTTAGCGCCGCTGACCTGGCGTTGATGCATCGGATCGACGCGTTGCATCTGGACACTGCCGACGGAAGGCTCGATGCCGGTTTCGGCGAGATGGTCTGCTCCCCGGAACGTGGTCCTCCCTGACGTATGGTTTTTGAACCATTGGAGGACGAGAGAATACCGCAGAAGAAGCACAAGCCCGAAGAGATCGTCGCGAAGCTCCGCCAGGTTGATGTCCTGGTTTCGCAAGGCCGATCGGTCGTCGAGGCCGTCCACGCGCTCGTGAATTCGCGGTCCACGATCAGCGAGCCGCAGTCCGTCCTGCTGCATTAGACGTTTGGCGTCCGCCGCTTGATCGAACCGCGGCACGGCTTGGTGTCGTCGGCCTGGCGCGTGACACGCTCCACCGCGAAGCGCCGGAGCTGGCGCGCGATGTCGATCATGTCGTCATCGACGGACCGCCACGCGTCGCCAGTCTGATGCGCTCGGTGCTGCTCGCCGCCGACCTCGTGCTGATCCCAGTGCAGCCATCGCCGAACTCTCCTCGCCCAGCCAGATCGGCGTGCCGAGGATCGGTATGTCTCCGGCGGCCACCTTCGTCCCGATGCCGTGCCATGCGTCCTCAGGCCAGCCGCGCTTGGTCGTGTCGGGCTGCAGGCCGAAGGCAACGGGCATGCCCGCGGGCCGGATCGTCTCGACTGACACTCCCGCGCGCCGCATGATCTCGGCGTGCACCGACAGGAGCAGGTCGGTGTGGCTCGCCTCGCCCGCACGCTTCAGCGTGCAATTGAGGATCACCGCGGAGAGCCCGGAGAAATCCGTCTCGTTGCCGGCGCAGAGCGCCTCCTGCCGTTCGTTGAGCACCATGTGCTTTCCCCCTACGTGGCTGGAGATGCCCGACGCGCGCCGACATCTTCCGGCCCGCGTATGTCCTGAAATGCGTTCGCGTGGCCGCGTCCTACTCGGCCGTCGCCCGCTCGGCGATCGCGGCGAACCGCTGGTCGAGCTCGCCCGCGATCTCGGCCAGCGCCTCGCCGCCCTCGTCTTCATACGGCGCGAAGACGTGGCTCGGCTCCTTCCAGCTCAGCGTCGCGGTACCGTCCTCGTTCTCGGTGACGTAGAATCGTACCGGCGCCTCGATCATCGCCGCGGTGCTGAGTTCGAGGATGCGCACGGCGAAGTCGTTGTTGAAGACGCCGACCACCCGGTTCCCGGGAATTTCAACGCCGCGCTCCCGCGCCGCCGCCGTCGGCCCCGCCTGGGTGACGACGCCCATGCCCTCCTCCGGGGCCGCCGCGAGGAGCCGCTCCAGAAGCTCGGCATGTGAAAGCTCGGTCTCGATCACCTGCCAGCCGTCGCGTGGCGCGATCTGCGCCGTCGCCGTCGCGAGTCCGAATGCCATCATTCCCGCCGCTGCAATCATCCGCATCGTCCTGTCTCCCTTTTTTTCCGTCTTTCTGAAGTATAGCGCGGCAGGTCAGTCGCGCCCGCCCGGCACCCACTTGCGCACACGGCCCGCCACCTTCGACGCCATCAGCGCCGACCATTCGAGCGGACACGCCTTGGCGATCTCGAGAATCGCCTTGAGATACTCCGCATGGCTGAAGAGGAGCGGCGTTTGCCGAGGAACGCCTCGGCACGGTCGGGCTCGCCCGCCACGAGCCAGAAGGTGCAGGGCAGGAACGCACCCTCGGCATCGCCGAGCGGCGACGAGATCTGCTCAGGGTCGAACCGGAACACCAGCCCGCCCCGCGTCAGCCGCGCCTCGATCCGGGCGACGGTGGCGGCGAAGCGCGGATCGTTGGGCGGCAGGAAGCCGAGCCTCCCCAACAGCAGCGCCGAGGCGTCGAGCCCATCGGCATCGTAGTGCTGACGGAACGCCTGCATCCGCTCGTGCAGCGACGTCGTCGGCGCGGCGACCAGCGCCCTGGTCGGCGCATAGTTCAGCAGGTGGAACGTCATGGCCGATCGCCGGACATTCGCAGCACCGATTGCTGCGAAGAACGAAGCCGGATCTTTCGGTTCCGGACCAGGGCGTAGGCAAGGCCTTTCCAACCCTCGGTAGAGCCGACCAGACGCCGCGCACGATCCGCGTTCGTGCCGCGCAGCGCCTCGCGGCCGCCGCGCTCGTAGAGCGCTAGAAGCTGGGCGCTCGAGATCAGAGACAGGTGGGTGAAAGCCTGCGGGAAGTTGCCGAGGAACGCGCCGCTCTCCGGGTCAATTTCCTCTGCATAAAGGCCAACATCATTGGCGTGGCCGAGCAGCCTTTCGAAAAGGGCGCGCGCCTCGTCGCCGCGGCCCACTATGAGCAGCGCCTCGACGAACCAGAAGCTTGTGATCATGAAGGCTCCCTCGCCGCCCGACAGGCCGTCGTCGCCGCGATACCGGTAGACGAAGTCGCCCTCCTTCAGGTCGGCCTCGATTTTGCGGACGGTCTCCTCGATGAGCGCGTCGTCAAGCGGCATCCCGAGAAGCGGCACTTGCAGCAGCGACGCATCCGTGCCTTCCGCGCCGAACGATTGCGCGAGGTATCGGGGATTGCCCGCACAGCCCTCGTCCTGGACCGCGCGCAGGATCGCATCGCGGTTTTCGCGCCAGACGGGGCGATCGCCGAACAGCCGCGCTGCCCGGTCGAGCGTCACCCACGCCATGATCTTTCCCTGCGTGAAATGCCGGGACCCTCCGCGCATCTCCCAGAGCCCCTGGTCCGGTTCCTGCCATATCCGGCACACATGGTCGGCGACGCTGATGAAAAGCGCCGCCTCGTCGGCGCCGATGCGCTCACCGAGGCAAACGCGCAACTCCGCCCAGTCGAGCACCTCGCCGAAGACGTCGAGCTGGCGTTGTGCGGCGGCGCCGTTGCCGACTCTTACGGGCCCGCTCCGATGATAACCCGAGAGGTGGTCGAGCGTCCGCTCAAGCAGGAACGGCGAGCCGTCGATGCCGTACATGATCCGCATCACCGAGCCCTCGCGCAGGCATTGGCGGGTCAGAAACTCCGTGAAGCGCCGACCTTCGCCGCTGTAGCCGAGCACCGACAGTGCAAAGAGCGCGTAGGTCGCGTCGCGCATCCAGCAGAACCGATAGTCCCAGTTGCGCCCGCCACCGATTTCCTCGGGAAGCGAGGTGGTGGGCGCCGCGACAAGCGCGCCGGTCGGGGCATAAGTCAAAAGCTTGAGCGCGAGTGCGCTTCGCCCGACAGCATCCTCGTACGGCCCCCGGTAGCGCGAGTATTCTGTCCATTCGGTCCAGTAGGACTTGGTCGTTTCGAAGAGCGCGTCGGTCTGGTCCCGCGGGTCACTCAGCGCCTCCATCCCAGTCAGGACCAAGCTCTGCCGATCTCCTTCGCGGAGGTCGAACTCGGTGACTGCAGCTCCCAACTCAAGCCGGAGTTTCCCGTTGCACCACAGCTTCATGCCGCCGTCGCAGCAGACACCGTCCGTCTCGATCCTGATGTCCGGCGGCTTGACCGAAAAACCTGCGGCGCGCGGTGCGAAGCGCGACGTGACGCGGACAGTTCCGGCCACGCACTCAAGGCGGCGCACGAGCCAGCCGGGTGCATTGAGCGTGACGTAATCGTGGACACCGGCGCTCCGTGATCTCCCAACCGGCATGAAATCGATCACATCGAGTGTCCCTGATTCCGACTCGAAGCGCGTGCGCAGGATGTTGGTCCGAGGAAGGTACTTTCGCGACGTGCGGGCGGTGCCCTCGACGCAAATCTCCCAAGCGCCGCCGCCGTTTTCGTCGAGGAGACGAAAGAACACCGGATCGGCGTCGAACCGCAGCAAGGTGCACCAGTCGATGCTGCCCTGCGCTGAGACAAGCGCCGCTCCGTGGCAGTCGCCGATCAGAGCATAGTCCCGGATCGGCGGCTGGAGGGGGGCGGAATACGGGACCGGCTCCATCGCTATTGTGCCTCGATCAGACCAGCGACCACCTCTACCAGCGTGACGCCCCGGACATCGGGCGCCTCCATCGCCGCGGGAAAGGCCGCCCCGTCTCGCGCGACATATCCGGCAATCAACCCGCTGCGTCGCGCGCCCTGGATATCCCAAGGATGGGCGGCGACCAGCGCCAGCCGGTGCGGCTCAACCCCGAGCCTCTCGGCGCAATGGCGATAGACCTCGCGATGCGGCTTCCAGTGGCCGATTTCGTCGATGGAGATCACCTGTCGGACGAGATGACGCAGGCCCGCCCGCTCCAGCAAGGCCGACGTCACCTTCGCGCTGCCGTTCGTCAGTGTCGCGACTTCGATCCCAGAATCTCGCAGCGCCGACATGGCCGGCGCCACGTCGTCGTGTGCGTCGAGTTCAGCGAAACCGTCAAGGACATGGTCGACCGCCTGAGGGTCGGCTCTGCCCAGTTCCTTCTCGAGCAGGACGGACAGGTTGGCTGAAGCGATTTCGCGGAACGGCTTGTACCCGCCCGTGATCTCCAGGGCGAACGCGTCGCGCAGAAATGACGCGAACCAGGTCTCCAGTTGATGACCGCCGAGCCCTGCCGTCAGCAGCCGAGGTCTGAGCGATTCCAGCGAGAACAGCGTCTCGACCACATCGAAGGCGACCGCCTTGGGGCGGTTCATCGCGTCTTTCCTTCCGATCCGGCCGCCAACCGCGGGCCGGCGATTTCCGCCGTCTGGCTCTCGCGCAGAAGAAGATTGATTTCCTCGGCGATAATTTCCGGATGGTCCTCGGGTGTGAAATGCTTGCCGCCTTCGATCCGCCGCAGCGGCGCCTTCAGATCCCGCGCGAAACGCTCGCCATATTCCAGCTTCTGAAACTGGTCCGCCTCGCCCCACACCACCCGAGCTGGCACGCCAAGGCGTGTCAAATCATCGGCGACTGCGAGCGTATCGCGGACGTCCAGCGCTTCTATCTGTCGGACAAACGCGCGTCCGCCGCCGTGCTGCGCATAGTGAGGCCAGTGTGCGGCGATCGCCTCGTCAGCCGCGCCACCGTCGTCGTGTCCCCGGCGGATGAAGGTAGATACAACCTGGTGAAAGACCAAGTTCGGAAGGCGTCGGACAACCGGTGCGGCCGCTCGCATCATCTTGACACTCGGGATCGGCCAGGAGTCGTAGCCGATCGCGTTGGTCAGAAGGAGCCCGGCGCACATCCAAGGATGTCGGGTCACCGCGATCTGGGCGACGCCACCGCCCAGGTCGTGTCCGGCGAAGACCGCCTTCTCAATGCCGAGGTGACGGAGCCACTCGATCAGATAGTCGGCCTGCCGCGCGACCGAGATATCTCTGTTCCGTCCCTCGGGAATAGAGGTGCCGTACCCCACCATTTCCCAGGCCAGGCACTTCGCGCCTTCGATCCGCGGTATCACATGTCGCCAGAGCGCGGGAGAGGTTGGAATGCCGTGAAGAAGAACGAGCGGCATGCCGTCGCCATGCTCCTCCCAACGCATGGTGACGCCGTTCAGCGTTGTCGTTTTGCTCTGCATGAGCGCCTCCTGTTCTGTTTCTCAATCGGAGCCTTCGCTCTCGTAGGGCGGCATAGGGCAGACCGGCACCGGCAATTCGCACCGCCCGTGTATCCGAATGCGGCTGGCGCCTGCATCAACTGGCATGCGCCGAGTGCACTGTTCGGCTTTCCAGCCTTCCGAAAACGGCCCCGAGAACGAGCCCGTAGATGACGTGCAGCACCAGCGTCGCGATCGGCGCCATGATCCCCAAGGCCATGCCGAAGAAACCAGCGCCAGCCATCGGCATCGCCACAATCATCATCAGGAGCCAGGCCGCGACAGAGAACGAGGCCCCCCTCGCCAGATAGCTTGATCCCGGCCACATTGGTGCTGTCGCAGCGAAGATCAGCCCCCACAGGATCGAACCGATAAAGAGGTGCATGATCCAGCCAATCACTGGGCTTGCCGGCAGGCCACCGTAGTTTGTCCCCATCTCCGTCAGCATCTGGATGACGTTCAGCTGCGGCATCAAGCCCATGGCGCTCTTCATCAGCATGATCGCCGAGAGCACGATCGTTGCGACGAACCCCGCAATCACTCCGTTCGCATATCTCATCTGGTTGCTCCCTTTTTCATGATGGCAGCTCACAGCCGACGATTGGTGGATCTGAAAACAATGGTGGCGAGCACCGCAACTCCGACCCCGAGCGTGGCGGCCGCCGCCGCAGTCCGCCATGCGGGCGGCAGCGGACGGTAGAGGTCTGCGAGCCACGCCATGACGCCCATTGGCGGAGCCGCCCGCCAGAGGTCGCTCTGGGCGCGCGGGCCGGCCCGCCGCGTCATCTCGCGCATGGTTCCGACGCCGCGAGCCATCGGCACGAGCCGGCGCGTGCTTTCCTCCTCGGGCGGTCGCTCGCCCTTGGCGACAGCTTCCAACGCCCGCGCGAGACCCCGCTGGTCCCCGGCCCATAGCGAGCGGAAGACGATGGTCCCGGACCAATCCGTCAGATACGCAGCGTTCGGCTTCTCATCGAGCCGACGATGGACCGAACCGTCCGGACCATCGACCGCAACCGTCCAGGGGAGCTGATCGCGGCTTTTCAGCGCGCGGGCTGCCGCCCGCTTCTCCTCACCCACACCCGCCTGGTCATGATGCTCTCCTGGATGCGCTTCCCGCACATAGAGCGTGATGAATTCGATGATGCTGCCAAACTTCGCATGGAACTCCTTGAGGATCGGATCGGAGCTCGCCGTCATCGGGCAGGTGAACGAGCCGGTGACCAGGAGAATCGGGCGTCCTGCCAGATCGCTCGTCTTCAACTGTCCGCCGCCTGCAGTCGGCAGGTCGAACTCCGGCAGGCGTTCACCGGGCTTGGGTGCGCCTTCTCCGAACTGCATGTCCTCGGACAGGATCTCCGACGAGACGTGCTCATAGGCATATCGTTTGGTGGTCAAATGGGGCCTCTACGGTCTCAGGCGGCGGCGCCGCGGATCGGATAGTTCTTGTCCTGGATGAACTTGAGCCCGTTCAGGACACCCTGAAGATCAGGACGCGCGAAGGGCGCGTTCGAGATGTCGATGATCTGCAGAAGCCCGTCAGGGTTGGTGACGAAGAGCCCCGGCTCCGCGAAGGGCCGATCCGTCTCCTGCGCCGAGCGTGGTTCGGAAATGTAAAGCCCGAGCTGGCGCATCTGCTCCTGGGACAGTTCGCAGGCCACCGGAAACCGCCAGCCCTCCTCGGCGGCTTCTTCTTTGGCGCGCTCGCGCGGATCGCCGGAAATGGCGATGACGTCCGCACCGGCGTCCCGAAAGTCATCGAGCAGGCTGTTTAGTGCCGCGAGATACTTCCGGCACAGCGGGCAGTGCTGGCCGCGATAGACGACGGCCACCTGCCAGCGTCCCTTGCCGCCAAGCTGGATCTGTTCGCCGGTCGTTGTGACAAGGCTCATCGGGGGTGTCGGATGTCCGGGTTTGGTCATGTATTCGTTCAATGTGGGTCTCCTTCGGCTTTTGACGTCGAGGCGCCCGCAGGATGCGAGCCGTCGCTGGTGCGGAGCAGCGCGAGCAGGGGGCGGACGGCGCCCTCCATGGTTTCGCGGTCCGGGCGGGTTCGTGCGAGGACCCGAAGTCCGAACATGAGTGTGCTGAAGGACCGCGCAGCATCCGCAGGCGCGACGGACAGGTCCGCTTCGCCAGCCCGTTGCGCGGCCTCGAAGTTGCGCCGGAAAAACGCCTCCACCTCACCCAGGTAGCGGGCGACGATTGCGGCGATCTCCGGATCGTGCGGACCGAGTTCGATCGCGGTATTGATGACGAGGCACCCCATGCGATCCGGATCGCCGAGCGCCGCCTCGATCAGGCGCGCGACAAACGCCCGGATGCGGTCCGCGGGAGAGGAAAGGCGCTCGAGCTCTCGCAGGCACTCGCCGGTCCGGCTCTCGGAATAGTGTTCCAAGGCAGTTCGGAACAGCGCCCGTTTGCCCCCGAACGCGTTGTAGAGGCTCGTCATGCCAAGCCCGGTCGCGGCCTCCAGATCGCGGACCGAAGTGGCCTCGAAGCCCCGCGCCCAGAACTGTCGAACGACCAGGTCCATCGCGGCGGTTTCATCGAATGATCGCGGGCGCCCCACTGCGCTTCTCCTCGTTTTGCAGCACACGTTACAAAACGCCTTACAGGCACCGAGGTTCCTTCCGGCAGGCGGCGTTGTGCAGCGACTGCAACAAAACTGCGTCTCATGTGTTTCGTTCCCACGGCACGACCCGAGCCGATCGACGAGGAGAAGGACGTCACAATGAGATCACCGATATTCGGCAGCGCATCGAGCCTGGTGGTGAGCGCCGCGGTCGCGCAGGATTTCGGCGGGCGAGAAGACCGAGGCTGCGCCGGCCAACTCGCGCAGAAGCAGAATATGCAGGGCAATATATGATGCAGCATGAGCAGATGATGGGAGGTAATGGGGCTGATTGCCATTCTGGTGATCGCTTTCCTCGTCACCGGCATCATCTATTTCGTCCGCGGATCACGTCGGTGACGCACTCCCCGTTCCATAGAGGAAGAGCCATGATTTTGACCGACTCCATCATCGATTGAGGCAATGCGGAAACACAGCCGCGGCGGCGAGAAGAGCCCTCGATATATCTGACGAGGACATTTGGGCGCCCTCCTCGACCTGTAGCCGAATACCCTTTTGGAGCGCGAAGCGGTCGGACAGAAGTCCAGCGCGCAATATCCTGCAATTCAATGAAAAGAGGACCCAATGGACCTGAGCGAAAAGCAAGCCGGCCTGTGCGACGAAAACAAGACCGACTTTTCCGATCTGCGCGCCGTGTTCTTCAACTGCACGCTGAAGCATCCCGACCAGGCGTCCCACACCTCACTGTTGATGGGCAGCTCGGCCGAAATCATGCGCAAGAGCGGTGTCGCCGTGGAAGATATCCGCATGACGGCCCACAAGGTCGCCTTCGGCGTGCAACCCGACATGCGCGAGCATGGCTGGGACCACGACGACTGGCCCGACCTGTGGCGCAAGGTGGAGACGGCGGACATCCTCGTGATCGGCACGCCAATCTGGCTGGGCGAGCAATCCTCGGTCTGCCGGCTCCTGATCGAGCGTCTCTACGCCATGTCCGGGATGCTGAACGACCGCGGGCAGTCGATCTTCTACGGCAAGACCAGCGGCGTCGTGGTCACCGGCAACGAGGACGGGATCAAGCATGTGGCGATGAACGTGCTCTATTCCCTGTCGCATCTGGGCTATGTGATCCCGCCGCAGGCCGATTGCGGATGGATCGGCGAGGCAGGGCCCGGACCGAGCTATGGCGACGATGGCGCGGGGTTCGACAACGAGTTCACGCAGCGCAACACCACGATCATGACCTGGAACCTGCTGCACATGGCGCGGATGCTGAAGGATGCCGGGGGTTACCTAGCCACGGCAACGACCGTAGGGCCTGGTCGGCCGGCTGCCGCTTCGACTTCGAGAACCCCGAGCACCGGAGCTGAGGCCGAAGGCGATCCTGCCTATGGCAGGGCGGGAAGTCCGCACACTCCCCAAGCAGTCCCCACTGGAAGTTCTGGCAACAAAAGGCGCAATGAAATCAATCGACAGTTGTTGGAGAAGGTTGGATGATAGACCCGTCCTCTCTGCCACTTGCCCCTTCACACATCCAAGTAGGGTGATTTCCTGATCGCCGCTGTAGACCGGCTGGTGACAGGACAAGGTGTGGCCGACTTTCCGGCGGCGGAAGGAAATTCCTCTTATCCTGATGCCGGTTCAGAGGCCGTTTCGAAACCCTGCCAAGACCAGCCTCCATGGTTCACCCGGGACGCCCAAACCCGCGGAAATCGGGTATCATGTCATTGCGGAGCGACCATCCGAGGGGCCTTTGAACCCGCCGCAGTGAGTTTCGAAACGGACTCTCAGCCATCCGATTTAGTGCGGGCAGATCGAGAAGAATGAAGGAGGTCCAGGATGACCTGTCAGTCGATCGAGAACTACGCGATGATCGGCGACATGGGCACTGTGGCGCGGGTCGCACTCGACGGCTTGATCGACTGGTTGTGCATGCCGCACTTCGATTCGCCGAGCGTGTTCGCGCGCATCCTCGACGAGGACAAAGGCGGCCATTTCAGCATCGCCGCCGCCGATAACGGTGGGACCTGCAAGCAGCTCTATTGGCCCGCAATCCGCCCGGGTTTCTATCCTGTAGCGTATTTTACCACGATAACTTCATCCATCGATTGCGCAATGTCGATGAATGGCCTCGAGGTCCGGTCGAGCTGCCTTCGGTGGTTTCTGCCCGCGTGCTGTCGGCCATCGGCGCATTCACGAGCCACTTTTCGCCGAATTCCCCGAAGCTCTTGGCTTCCTTCAACCGGCGCTTCTCACGCTGCTTCTCGATCGCTGGGGACCGCCCTCCGCTGACGGCATGCCTAGCATCGATGCAGAGTTCACGAGCTCGGGCTAGCGAAATACCGTCGCGCCCATACTTCCCTAGATACACCGTCTCGCGGCGCCCGTTCAGGCGATAATCGAGACGAAACGAGATGGCCCCAGAAGGCATGACGCGCACATACATGCCGTCCCGATCCGAAACCTTGTACATCTTGTTTCGCGGTCTTAGAGGCCGTTTCGAAACCCTGCCAAGACCAGCCTCCATGGTTCACCCGGGACGCCCAAACCCGCGGAAATCGGGTATCATGTCATTGCGGAGCGACCATCCGAGGGGCCTTTGAACCCGCCGCAGTGAGTTTCGAAACGGACTCTCAGCGCCTTGATGGCAGCATCCGTCAGCATTTCCGCCTCACCCCTGAAAAGTACCGTCACGCGGTTTTCGACGGGTCTTGACGGAAAACATAAGGTTATTTCAGATGCTTATATCGAAAAAAGTACCGTCAAGGACCACTTCTGCCCTGACGGTACTTCGGAATTTGGAGCTGATCAATATGGGCGAGGCCCGTCACACGGACCGTCAACTCCGATCGCTGCACACCGATAGCCATCAATAGGCTATGATATATTATTATATATTTATCAATGCGTTATAGCGTATCTTGGCGTGGCTTCGGATATCGCCGGATGGGCAAAAATCATTCCCATTCGATGGTGCCGGGCGGCTTCGAGGTCACGTCGTAGACGACCCGGTTGATGCCGCGCACCTCGTTGATGATGCGGGTCGCGGCGTTGCCGAGGAATTCCATGTCGAATGGGTAGAAGTCGGCGGTCATGCCGTCGACGGAGGTCACCGCCCTGAGCGCGCAGACGAATTCGTAGGTGCGCCCGTCGCCCATGACACCGACGGTCTGCACCGGCAGGAGCACCGCGAAGGCCTGCCAGATCGCGTCGTAGAGCCCGGCCTTGCGGATTTCGTCGAGATAGATCGCGTCCGCCTGGCGGAGGATTTCGAGCTTGTCGCGGGTGATTCCGCCCGGACAGCGGATGGCAAGGCCCGGCCCCGGAAACGGCTGCCGACCGACGAAACTTTCCGGCAGGCCGAGTTCGCGGCCGAGCACACGAACCTCGTCCTTGAACAATTCGCGCAACGGCTCGACAAGCTGCATGTTCATGCGCTCGGGCAGCCCGCCGACATTGTGGTGCGACTTGATCGTCACCGACGGCCCGCCGGTGAAGGACACCGACTCGATGACGTCGGGATAGAGCGTGCCCTGCGCCAGGAAATCGGCACCGCCGAGCTTCTTGGCTTCGGCCTCGAAGGTCTCGATGAACAGCCGGCCGATGGTCTTGCGCTTGACCTCCGGATCCATCTCGCCTTCCAGCGCGTCGATGAACAGATCCTGTGCCTGCACATGGACGAGCGGGATATTGTAGTGGTCGCGGAACATCGCGACGACTTCCTCCGCCTCGTTCATCCGTAAAAGGCCATGATCGACGAAGATGCAGGTGAGCTGTTCGCCGACCGCCTCGTGGATCAGAACCGCCGCGACGGAGGAATCAACACCGCCCGAGAGCCCGCAGATCACCCGGCCCGTGCCGACCTTCTTGCGAATCTCGTCGATCGCCTGGTCCTTGAAGGCCGCCATCGTCCAGTCGCCGGCAAGCCCGGCAATACGGTGGACGAAATTCGACAAAAGCCGCGCTCCGTCGGGGGTGTGGACGACCTCGGGGTGGAACTGCACACCGTAGAACCGCCTTTTCTCGTCGGCGATCGCGGCAAACGGCGCACCCGGCGAATGGCCGATAACCTCGAAGCCTTCCGGAAGTTCGGTCACCCGGTCGCCATGGCTCATCCAGACCTGGTGGCGGGTGCCCTCGGCCCAAATGCCATCGAACAGCGGCGAAGCCTTGCGAACCTCGATGAAGGCGCGGCCGAACTCGCGATGCAAACCGCCTTCGATATTGCCACCGAGCTGGGAACACATGGTCTGCTGGCCATAACAGATGCCCAGAACCGGGATACCGGCCTCGAACAGCGCGGACGGCACATCGGGCGCGTTCGCCTCGGTGACCGAGGCGGGCGAGCCCGACAGGATGACGGCCTTCGGCTTCAGCCGCGCGAAACCCTCGGCGGCGGACTGGAAGGGGACGATCTCAGAATAGACCCCCGCCTCGCGGATACGCCGGGCGATCAGCTGGGTAACCTGGGAGCCGAAATCGATGATGAGGATTGTGTCGGGGTGCGCTGTCATGGCGAGGCTTTAGGCAAGCAAGCCACCAATGTCCAGCATGTGCCAGGTCGCCGCCGCAGCCATCGCTAGCCGGCTTCGCAATCTCCCGCCGATGGCGCGGAACGTGCATCCGGCAACGCCGTTCACCGGCATCGGCAATCATGCCGCGCCACCGGAGTCGAAGATATGAGCGTCAAATCGCTGGACGATCTCTTTATCCATACGCTGAAAGACATCTATTACGCCGAGAAGCAGATCGTAAAATCGCTTCCGAAGATGTCGAAGAAAGCCACATCCGCGGAACTGAAGGCCGCCTTCGATGCCCATCTGGAGGAAACGAAGGACCATGTGACGCGCCTCGAAAGCGTTTTCGAGGGGTTGGGCAAAAAGGCCTCGGCGGAGAAATGCGACGCAATCGAGGGCATCCTCGAGGAGGCAAAAGGGCTCATGGACGAGGTCGAGGATAGCGAGACCCTCGACGCTGCGATGCTGGCGGCAGCGCAGGCGGTCGAGCATTATGAAATCGCTCGCTATGGCACCTTGATCGCCTGGGCCGAGACGCTCGGGCACAAGGACGCCGCCAAGACGCTGAAGGAAACCCTTGCGCAGGAAAAGGCGGCGGACGAGAAGCTGACCAAGATCGGCAGTGGAAAGGTCAACAAGAAGGCCGCGTAATCGCGAACCGCTCCGATGCACGAACGGGCCCCGCCCGCCAGCAGGGCCCGTTCGTCCCACCTTGCCTATTCGGCAAGGAGACCGCCAGCCAGCGCCGCGTCCAGTCGATCGACCGCGTCCGCCAGCTTCTGGTCGATGACATGAAGCAGCGTCGTCCAGTCGTCGTAGTGATGCAGCTCCGCCGCGCCGTCGGAAATGCCCCGCAGCCCAAGCATCGGCACCGCGAAACGCTGGCAGGCGCGCAAAACGGCGAAGGTCTCCATGTCGACCATGTCGGCGTCGATCGCCTCATAGCGCGGGCCGGAGACGATGTCGGACCCGGTCGAAAGCCTGGCCGCCGCGATGTCCGGTATCGGCGTCGGCAGCAATGTGTGGAGCGGATGGTCGAGGAACGGCGTCACGCCCTTCGCGAAGCCGAGCGGCGAGGCGTCGATATCGCGCCATGCGACCGAGGCGACCTGATAGACCTCCCCCTGCTCCAGCGTCCGCGACCCGGCCGAGCCCAGCGAGACGACGAGGTCCGGCGGGTGGCCGGCCGCCCTCAGCGCGTTCAGGGCGACGCCGGTGCCCAGCGCCGCCTCGATCGGGCCGACGCCGGTCATCAGCGGCCGGATGCGGCGCCGCAATGCCGGTCCATATTCGGCCGCGGCGGCCATGACGAACAGCACCTTGCGGCCGGCCAGCTCGTCGGTGGTAAGATCGCTTTGAGAGGGATCGAAATCGGTCATCACAGAGGGGGCCGCCGACGAGGAGCGCGATCGGCAGCCAACTCGCTCAGTTCAACCACCAGATCGCGCCGTTGAGAAGCAGCGCATAGGTGACCCAGGCGCCATACGGCACGAACAAGAGCGCCGCGGGGCGGTCATGGCGCCAGGTGAGCGCGATGAAACCGACGATCGTGCCGAGCAGCGCCATCATGACGAGGAGCGCGGCGCCGGTCCAATGCAGGACGAAGAACACCGGCGACCAGAGGAAATTCAGCCCGATCTGCAGCCACCACATGCGCGAGGCCTGTAGCTCGCCGGCGTGCCAGACGCGCCAGCCGGCGATGCCGATCAGGATGTAGAGGATCGTCCAGGCCGGCGCGAACACCCAGCTGGGCGGGTTGAACCAGGCCTTGTTCAAGCCGGCATACCAGTCGCCCGGGGCGGTGGCGATGCCGACCGCCGAGCCGCCTCCGACGGTGAGAACCAGGAACAGGGCCAGGACGAGATAGGGATGCCTCATGCCCGCTCCAGCATGGCGAAGAAGAAACCATCGGTGCCACTGGTTCTCGGCGTCAGCGTCAAGGCCGTTCCGCCGCCGAGCGGCTTGGCCAGATACGCCTTCGGAGCTTCGGGAAGAGCCGTGTCCCATGCGGCCGTCGCGTCGGCCACTTTGAACGTATCGCCCTGGCGATCCAGAAAGGCCGCGACGCGCGCCTCGTTCTCCGGCGGAAGCAGCGAACAGGTGATGTAAACGAGATGACCGCCCGGTTTGACGAAGCGCGCCGCCTGATCGAATACCGCATCCTGCTCGGCCATCCGCTTGTCCAGCTGCCGATCCGACAACCGCCACTTGGCGTCGGGACGGCGCCGCCAGGTGCCGGTTCCCGTGCAGGGCGCGTCGACCAGAACCAGATCCATCTTGCCGACGAGCTCAGCAAGATCATCGCGCGGCGCATGGATCTGGACGTTGCGGGCTTCCGCGCGCTTCAGCCGGTCATGGATCGGCGCGAGCCGCTGGCGGTCTGAGTCATAGGCATGAATCTGACCGGTGTTTTCCATATTCGCGGCCAGGGCCAGCGATTTGCCGCCGGCTCCGGCACAAAAGTCCAGCACCTGCTGGCCCGGCCGCGCGCCGGCAAGCAGCGACACGATTTGCGAGCCTTCGTCCTGGATTTCGAACCAGCCCTTCTGGAAGGCCGCCTCGACCTGGACGTTGGGATGACGGCCGGCGCCCTCGATCGGCGCTATCCGCAGGCCATGCGGACTGAGCGGTGACGGTTCGGCGGCAAAGGGCGCCAATGCCTTTACCAGCTTTTCACGATCGACCTTCAGCGTGTTGACCCGCATGTCGAGCGGCGGGCGCGCGCTGAGGGCGGCGGCCTCGTCGGTCCAGCCCTCCCCGAACGCCGCCTCGAAATGGGCCGCCAGCCAATCCGGCACATCGGCGCGCACGGCGCCGGGCGCGGTCGACAGGTCACGGGTACGAAACGCCGCGAGATCGTCGGCGGAGGGCATGTCGGGCGCGAAACGGTCACCGTCGAGCTTCGTCGCCAACTCTTTCACGTCCATATCAAGACCATCGAGCACGGCGGCAAACACCAGCGCCCGGACGGAATCGTCCTCCATCCGCCAGCCGAGCGAACGCTTCCTGCGCAGCACGTCGTAGACGATGTTGCCGATGGCGGCGCGGTCGCCCGAACCGGCAAAGCGATGGGACAGGCCCCAGTCCTTCAGGGCGTCGGCGACGGGCCGATGGCGCGCCGCGATGTCCTCCAGAATTTCGATCGCCGCGGCGATCCGACCACCTAAACGCATGGCGAACTCCTATGGTCGGTGCGCAAATCGATGCGGGCAGGGTTCGGCAAGACGGTGGGATTGGTCAAAGGGCTCAGACTTCATAGGGATTGAACAGCTTTGCGCCGGTTGGCGCGAAGTGGCGAATGTTGCGCGTGACGATTATCAGATCGTGTTCCAGCGCCGTCGCGGCAATCAACAGATCTGCGGCGTGCGAATGCGAGTGGATCGACAATTGGCCCCAGATGCGCGCGATAGGATAGGTCACCGGCAGCGTCCGATCGACAAATTCCTCGCTGAGGCCTGCAAACCAGATCGAGAGACGATCCGCACGATTGCGATTTCGGCGGCGAAGCGACGCGATGCCGCGCTCCAGTTCGCCGAAGGTCATAACGCTGAGAAATTGCTTACTGTCAGCGTTCCTTGCCAGCCAAGCCAGCACGGCGTCGTGTGGTGGCGTTTTCGCCAGTTCCGACACCACCATTGTGTCCAGCAGATACATCGGGCGCTAGTCGAACTCAACGTCGCGTGGAACGAGCATCGCGCGATCGTTCTCGTCAATGAGTTCCTCGCCAGGCCCAAGAACTTTGGGGGCCGAGAGCAGATGCCTCACAAAGGCGCGATTGCGCTCGATCTCCTGATCCTTCATCGCATCGAAATCCTTCGCTGAGACCACGACAACCGCCGACTCACCGCGTCGTGTCACGCGTTGAGGCCGCCCATTCAGGGCCGCCTCCACCACCGCCGAGAATTTGTTCTTGGCGTCCTGCAAACTCCACTGATTGCCCATGCCGCGCCTCGTGATGCCCTGCCGACTAAGCTAGACAGTAGGCTAGCCAGATAAATTCCGCAATGGTGCGACCGTGGGTTGGCGCGACCAAAGAGCGAAGGCCGGGATCGCTCCCGGCCTTCGATGATTGTCTGTGCGAGACGATGCCTCGCTTTATTCGGCGGCCTGCGGATGGCCACTGGCCGCGCCGCCGCCGGTGATCTGCGGGGTGTTCTCCGAGATCGGCGCGGCGTTCGGCTTGTAGCCGCCCTCGGCCTTGATCTTGTCCCAGGCGCGCCGAACACCGGCTTCGTAATCCGGATGCACCTTCTGGAACTCGGCCAACTGGCGCTCGCAGATGATTTCGGGAACGTCCGCCCAGGTGCCGGCGATGTTGTTGAACAGCCGTTCCTTCTCGTCGGCCTCGAGCACCTTCACGAAGAGCTCGCGCACCTGGCTGTAATCGTCGTGCCCGTTGCGGTGGTCATAGCGCGCCGCGTCGCCCGAGATGCGCAGCGGCGGCTCCTGGGCTGAGCGGTCCTCCACCGCGCCGCCGAAGGAGTTTGGCTCGTAATAGGCGTTCTCGTTGCCGGTGCGGACACCGCCATAGACGTTCATGGTGCCGTCCTTGTGGTAGTTGTGCACTTCCACCTTCGGACGGTTGACCGGGATCGACTCGTAATGGGTGCCGAGCCGGTAACGGTGCGCGTCGGCGTAGGAGAAGATGCGGGCCTGCAGCATCTTGTCCGGCGAGAAGCTGATCCCGGGCACGACGTTCGACGGCGAGAAGGCGGCGTTCTCGATCTCGGCGAAATAATTGTTGGCGTTGCGGTTCAGCTCGAAAGTGCCGACGTCGATCGGCGGGTAGTCCGCGTGCGGCCACACCTTGGTGAGGTCGAACGGATTGTACGGGGTCTTTTCCGCGTCCATTTCCGGCATGATCTGGATCTGCATCTTCCAGCGCGGGAAGTTGCCTTCCTCGATCGCGTTGAACAGCTGCTCCTGGTAGCTCTCGCGGGTCTTGCCCACGACCTGCTCGGCTTCGGCGTTGGTGTAGTGCTCGTGGCCCTGCTCGGTCTTGAAGTGGAACTTGACCCAGAAGCGCTCGCCGGCATCGTTCCACAGCGAGAAGGTGTGGCTGCCATAGCCGTTCATGTGCATCGGGGAGACCGGCAGGCCGCGATCCGACATCAGGATCGTCACCTGGTGCAGGCTCTCCGGCGACAGCGACCAGAAGTCCCACATGGCGGTCGGCGAGCGCATGTTGGTCTTCGGGTGACGCTTCTGCGTGTGGATGAAGTCCGGGAACTTGTAGGGATCGCGGACGAAGAACACCGGCGTGTTGTTGCCGACCAGATCCCAGTTGCCGTCCTCGGTGTAGAATTTCATCGAGAAGCCGCGCACGTCGCGCTCGGCGTCTGCGGCGCCGAGTTCGCCGGCGACGGTCGAGAAGCGGATCAGCATCGGGGTCTCGCTCCCCGGCTGCAGAGCCTTGGCTTTGGTGTATCGGGAGATGTCGCCGGTGATCTTCAGCGTGCCGTGGGCGCCCCAGCCCTTGGCATGGACGGCGCGCTCGGGAATGCGCTCGCGATTCTGGTGTGCCAGCTTCTCGATCAGCTGGTAGTCCTGCATCAGCAGCGGTCCGCGCTCGCCGGCCGACAGCGAATCCTGGTTGTTCGGCCACGGCGCGCCGGCGCTCGTCCTCAGTGTCTTGCGATCAGCCATGACGGCCTCCCTTTTCATTGGAAAATCTCGACCTGATAATAGGCATTCTCTCGATAATCTCCAATCGTATTTGCAGTGGAGTGCAATCGGATTATCCTATCGGCATGATCACCATCCGGCAGCTCCGATATTTTCATGCACTCAGCGAGACCCTGCATTTCGGCCGGGCGGCGAAGCAGCTCAATATCAGCCAGCCGGCGCTATCGGCGCAGATCGCCCAAATGGAGGCCTTCTTCGGCGGGCCGCTGTTCAATCGCGCGGCCAGCGGCGTCTCGCTGACCAGCGACGGCACGCTGGTTCGCGAACGCGCCGCGCGCATTCTGGCGGAGGTCGGCGAACTGGAAAGCCTCGCCACCCTTGGCGACCGGTTGCTCAGCCGACGGCTTCGGCTCGGCATCATCGCTTCGGTCGCGCCCTATCTTCTGCCCGCCGTTCTCCGCGAACTAGGCTGCGCCTATCCCACACTGGAATGCGAGATTCGCGAGAGCGTCACGGACCGGCTGCTTGCCGACCTTACGGCGGGACGGATCGATTGCGCCCTCGTCGCCCTGCCGATCGAGGACCCGGGCATCGAGACGATCGCGCTTTTCGACGACCCGTTCCATCTCGCGCTTCCCGCGGCCGAAGCCGGCCGGCTGCCGGTTCCCGTACCAATCGCGGCGCTCAGGCAGGAACGCTTGATCCTATTGGAGGAAGGGCACTGCCTGAGGGCTCAGGCGCTGGAAATCTGTCGCATCGCCGATGCCGGGGAAATGGCGGGGCTCGCCGCGACCAGTCTGGCGACGATTCTGCGCATGGTGTCCGGCGGTCTGGGCGCGACGCTGATCCCACAGATGGCGATCGCCGACGAAACCCGGCACGGCGGCATCGCGGTCCTGCCCTTCCAGGCGCCGACGCCGTTCCGGACAATCGCCCTCGCCTTCCGTCCGTCGACGGCGCGGCGGCGCGATTTCGACGCGCTGGCGGACCTGATTCGCCTAACCGGGTCGGCGGTTCCGACCGACGCTTCCGTATCGGACAGACATGACGATCGGAAAAAGAGCAGGAAATCTCGCGTTGCCGTTACAGGCCAACACCGGGATAGTTCGGGCTCTCGCGGGTAATCGTCACGTCGTGGGCGTGGCTTTCGCGGAAGCCGGCGCTCGAAATCCGCACGAACTGCGCCTCGCGCCGGAAGGTCTCCAGATCGCGGGCGCCGACATAGCCCATCGCCGCGCGCAGGCCGCCGGCGAGCTGATGCAAGACGGCCGAGACCTGCCCCTTGTAGGCGACCTGGCCCTCGATGCCCTCCGGCACGAGTTTCAACGTGTCCTGCACCTCGGCCTGGAAATAGCGATCGGCCGAGCCACGCGCCATCGCGCTGACCGAACCCATGCCGCGATAGGCTTTGTAGGAGCGGCCCTGATGCAAATAGATCTCGCCTGGGCTCTCGTCGGTCCCGGCAAGCAACGATCCGACCATGGCTGCCGCCGCGCCGGCGGCCAGCGCCTTGGCGAGGTCGCCGGAGAATTTGATGCCGCCGTCGGCGATCACCGGGACGCCCGCCTTGTCCGCCTCTTCCGCCGCGCCCATGATCGCCGAGAGCTGCGGCATGCCGACCCCCGCGACGATCCGGGTGGTGCAGATCGAGCCCGGTCCGATGCCGATCTTGACGCCGTCGGCGCCGGCGTCGATCAGCGCCTTGGTGCCGTCCGGCGTAGCGACGTTGCCGGCGAGGATCTGGACCTCGTTGGAGAGCCGCTTCACCCGCGCCACCGCATCCAGAACCCGCTGCGAATGGCCATGGGCGGTGTCGATGACCAGAAGGTCGATCCCGGCATCGATCAGCCGCTCGGCCCGCTCGAAGCCATCGTCGCCGACGCTGGTCGCGGCCGCCGCCAGCAGGCGCCCCTGCGCGTCCTTCGACGCATTTGGGTTGAGCTGCGACTTCTCGATATCCTTGACCGTGATCAGGCCGATGCAATGGTTGTCGCCATCGACGACGACGAGCTTCTCGATCCGGTGATGGTGGAGAAGCCGCTTGGCTTCGTCCTGGTCCACCGTCTCGCGGACGGTGATCAGCCTGTCCTTGGTCATCAATTCGTGGATCGGCTGGCGGTCGTCGGAGGCAAATCGCACGTCGCGATTGGTGAGAATGCCGACCAGTCGGCCTTGGGTCTGGCCGCCGGAGCCGCCGTTCTCGACCACGGGAATGCCGGAAATACGGTGCTGTTCCATCAGGGCGCGCGCATCACCGAGCGTGGCGTCCGGGCCGATCGTCACCGGATTGATCACCATGCCGCTCTCGAACTTCTTGACCTGGCGGACCGCCTCGGCCTGTTCGGTCGGGGTCAAATTGCGATGGATCACACCGATGCCGCCGGCCTGCGCCATGGCGATCGCCAGACGGGCTTCGGTCACCGTGTCCATGGCAGCCGACAGGATGGGGATGTTCAGCTTCAACGTCCGGGTGATCGACGTACGAAGGTCGACTTGCCCCGGCATCACCTCCGAATGGCCCGGCTGCAGCAGGACGTCGTCGAAGGTGAGAGCGGTCGAGCCGGTTGCGGTATCGATGATGCGGGCCATGCCAGTCCTCGTGGGTGATGCGTCCGCCGGAAAGCGAGTCGGGCGGGAAAAGGATTGGCAAGGGCTGCTAGCACGGTGTCGTGACGTTTGGAAGTCAGGGTGGCTATACCGAACAGATCGCCCGATCGGGGACGCACCCGTCACGGCGATCGGCGGCGTTTCGCGGGGGGCTCAGTCGAGCGGCATCCGTCCCTCGCCCTCGCCATCTTCCCCATCGGGACGTTTGCGCCGACCCTTGAAGCTCTTGGCCAGCAGATAGAGCTCGACCGAGCCCTCGCGCGAGGCCGGCGGCTTGACGTGATGGACGCTGACGAAATTCTGCTTGAGCAGGTTGAGAAGATCGCGCTCGGTTCCGCCCTGGAAGGTCTTGGCGAGAAAATGTCCGCCCGGCTTGAGCGTGCGAAGGGCGAAATCCGTCGCCACTTCGCACAGATGCATGGTGCGCAAATGGTCGGTCTGGCGGTGGCCGGTGGTGGGCGCAGCCAGATCGGACAAGACGATGTCGGGATCGCCGCCCAGCGTTTCGAGCAGGCGCGCTGGCGCCGTATCGTCGAGAAAGTCCAGTTCGAGGATCGTCGCACCGGGAACCGGTTCGACCACCAGATAGTCGATGCCGACAACGCGGATGTCGTCGCCGCTCGATCCGGTGCGTTCGACCGCAACCTGGCACCAGCCGCCCGGCGCCGCGCCAAGGTCGACGATTCTCAGCCCCGGCTTCAGCAGCTTGTAGCGGTCGTCCATCTCGATCAGCTTGTAGGCCGCCCGCGAGCGGTAGCCGTCGGCCTTCGCCCGGCGGACATACGGGTCGTTGAGCTGGCGCTCGAGCCAGCGGCGCGAGGACGCCTTCACCCCGCGCTTTTTCTTGACCTTGACGGTCAAGCTCCGGTCGTCGCCGCGTCCGCTCATCCGCGCGTCTTTCTCATCGGTTCGTTTCGCCGCCAAACGCCGTCGGCGACCATCATCTCGGTCAACAGCCCTTCCCTAAGGCCGCGATCGGCCACCCGCAACTTCGGGGCCGGCCAGACCCGGCGAATCGCCTGCAGGATGGCGCAGCCGGCCAGCACCAGATCGGCACGATCGCTGCCGATACAAGGATTGGCGACCCGTTCGTCGAAGCTCCATCCGGCGATCCTGGCGACCAGTTCGTCGGCTTCGTCGTCGGTCAGCCACAGGCCATCGACCTGACGCCGGTCGTAGCGTTCGAGATTGAGATGCACCCCGGCGAGCGTGGTGACCGTTCCCGACGTGCCGAGCAGATGGAATTGGTCACTGCCGACGATCGAACCGAGCCGGTCGCGCTCGGGAAAGCGATGGATCATCTCCACCGTTTCGACCACCATCCGCTCGAACAGTTCCGGAGTGATGTCGCGGCCGCCGTGACGTTCGGCAAGCGTCACCACACCGACCGGCAGCGACGTCCAGGCGACGATACGGCTTGCCAGGCGGCGGGTGTAGGCGCCGCGAAGATCGAGCAGCGCGATCTCCGACGAGCCGCCGCCGATATCGAACAGAACGGCGCCCTTGGCCGAGCGATCGATCAGCGAACCGCAACCGGAGACCGCCAGCCGTGCCTCGGTCTCGCGGGTGACTATCTCAAGCTCAAGTCCGGTATGCCGCGCCACCTGCTCGATGAACTCGGCGCCGTTCGCCGCCGAGCGGCAGGCTTCCGTGGCGATCAACCGCATGTTGCCGACATCGCGCGCGGCCAGTTTCTGGGCGCAGATGCCCAAGGCGGCGATTGCCCGGTCCATCGCACCGCGCGACAGACTGCCGGTGCGGCTGAGGCCTTCGCCGAGCCGCACGATGCGCGAGAATGCGTCGATGACCCGGAATTGACCCGGGCGCGTCGGGATCGCGATGAGAAGACGGCAATTGTTGGTGCCGAGATCGAGGGCGGCATAGGCGGGCGGCCGATGCGCGGCGGGCGCTGGACGCGCGACACGGACGGGCGCAAGGGCCGGCACGGATTTCCCGGCCGAATGCCGGTTCGCATTCGCCTCGGCGCGCGCGAGTGCCGCCGGGGCAGCATCGCGCTTAGCCCCGACCGGCGCGGATGCCCCGGCATCCGGCTTCGCGGCGCGACTCCTCGGGCGGCGCCGGCGGGGTTTTCGCGTCCCACGCGGCTCCGCCGGGCCAGCCGGCCGGTCGTCGTCTTTCGCCGTCTTGGCCGCGGCGTCGGGGAGCGCCGCGTTCTTGGCCACCGCCTTGCGTCGCCGCCGGCGCTGCCGCTTGGTCAGGGACTGCCCGCCCTCGCCCGCCCCATCATGCAGGGGCTGCGGCGATGCCGGGCCGGGTTGGTAAATCCCGTTCAGATCCGACGACGGATGGTTTCTCCCACCGATATCATGGTCACTCACACGGTCTCTCCGGCGCCGCCATCCTGCCGGACGTCATGACGCCTTTATTGGCTTATTCGCTGTCGAGTGTAGCAAGCCCTATGGACAGCACAAGGGCGGGAGCGGGGCTTAGCCGGCCGGCGGCCGGCCTCGGCAGCGCGATCGGCACCGGTTCGCGGTCCGCCGCGACTGCGGCAAGGGGGCGCATCGGTCCGGGCATGGGGATCACGGAAAAATCGCGACAGAGGGTTCACAGTCGCGCCGCCTGCGTCTATATGAGCTTGCATCCGCGGCGCCGACAGGCGGCCGGTACGGTGGGGAATAGGTTAACGGTAGACCCACGGACTCTGACTCCGTTAGTCCTGGTTCGAATCCAGGTTCCCCAGCCACTGATTTCATTGAGGTTTCTGCCTCAAGGCAGCCAAAAATCCCTTTTTTCATGTTGCAACGTGTCGCATTCTAAGCCATTGATTTGTATGGCGCGGAATCTGTGTCACGCAGCGAATAGCAACATGATGCGACATGGGTGCCGGCCCTCCCCTGAATAACAAAAGCGCCCCGCAACCCTAAGATCACGAGGCGCTCACCGGCTTCGGGACGGCGCCCGGCGCTCTGCTGGTCGTGGTGCCCAGCGGCGCTAACGGCTGCTTTGGTAGTGCAGCCGGTCAGGTCGGCGGTTGTGACGCCTGCAGATAGTTGATCACCGCCCCCAGCATCGCTAGGTCGATCTGCTCGCTTTCCATGGCGATGGCCGTGCGGATGGCCTCGATGGCGCCCTCATTGCTGCGAATCGGAGGCGGACTGTCGCACAGTTCGCAATAGAGCGGTCCGCAGGTTTGTTCTCTGAGATCATCACACTCCTCGTCGCTCAATCCAGCGGGCGCGGCGTCGTAAGCTGCCTCGGCAGCCCGGAAGCGGACGATCAGATCGAGCATCGGATCCGGCCCGACGTGGCGTGCCGTCGCCGCGCCCATGCCGACACCATGGCGTTGGTCGCCTGCGGCCGGGGGCAGATCGAGGAACTTCACGATCTGCCCCGCAGATACGACAGCCGCGAAATCTCGCAGAAGGATGTCCCTCGTTTCGGTCGGGAAATCCTCCAGCCCAATTGCGCGACATAGCCGCCAGAATTCGTAGCAGCCCAATTCCTCCACGCGCGGGTCCTCGTCCTCCAGAACGAAGGTGCCCTCGAACTCTTGGTACGGGGCGGCGATCTCGCGGGCAGTGTAAACTAGCATCGCGTCGTCGATCTCGTAGTCGACGATCTCCAGCCGGGCGATCCGAGCTTGATCGTCTGCCCTGCGTGCGAAGTCTTTTATCTGAAATGTCATGCTCTTACCTCCAGGGCCAGGACGGCCGGGCGGCCGGGAAGGCCACGGCGGAAGAATGCATGGTCTTCCTGGCATGTCAACCCGGCCCGGCAAGAAAAAATCTGGGCGGACACCTTCCCTAACTGGACATGCGAAGTAAATGGAATTGGTAAAATGGTAAAATGGAATTGGTAATTTGGTATATGGTAAAATGGAATTGGTAAAATGGTAAAATCTAATCATGACTATAGTTGTCGCCAGCGCAAGAGGCGGCGTGCATTGCTAGGCGTTGCGTTCACCACGTCCGAGCGCGTTGCCATCGCCGAAGCGGTGCGGGCCGCGATGGATCGCGGCGAGGACGACCGAGCGCGGATAATCCGCAAGATTTTGCGGAATTTAGCGACAGGACATCTAGGGAGACCCGCACGATCGCAGCCGAGAAGGCCGGCTTCGGAAACCCGGAAACCTACCGCCAGGCACGAAGCGTCGTCGAAATCGAACGGGCGGAAGCTGTGCTGGCGAGGCTGCGGATGGTCGAATTGGCGGGGACGCGGCCAAGCGCCGACCCTAGGGTAAAATTACCACAGGGTCCCACCGGCAAGGCCCGTGACAAGGCGGCCAAGGCGGTCGGGGTAAGCGGGAAGTACGTGTCCGACGCCAAGTTGGCGACGATATAGCTAAACGACACACCCCGAGACGCGGCATGGGGCCTTGACCTTCCTTGGGTCATGTTTTCATTTGCAGATACGCACGGAAACCGTCCCCGCCGGTGCGGTGTTTTCGCGGCTGTGGTCCATTAGGCACCCCCGTATGAAAAAAAGGCCCGCGCCGTTAAGCGCGAGCCCTTCGACGGTTTGGAGTCCGTCTGGCGGTTCGAACGGTGCGCTGAACTTCAATGCCGGCACGCACCGCCCGTCTCGGAGGCCGTTCCCCCGTGTCCTTAGCCGGCCATTCATCGGCGGGCCGAAGCCCGCCGTTATCTTACGCCGTTATTCCGTCGAGCACGGTGAACGCCGCTTCCTGCTCGGCCGCGACATCCGCCCGCAAGTGCGCCACGAACGCATACTGATTCACATCCGCGAACCGCTCTTTGAGCACTTCAATGCGCAATTCGCTGCGGATTCCGACCATAAGGCGCGACCAGTCGCCGGCAATAATCGAAGACTCATTTGTCCCCACGCCGCCATTAACGGGAATCGCAGTGGTCGTCAGGATCGGAACACCGGCAATCGCAGGCGGAACCTGCAAAGGCTGGCCATCCGTGGCCGTCAATCCGGCGAGAGTGCCGTCGTCGCGAGGCGCCATGACGTAGCCAGTAGCATCCGAATTCGCTGTCCGCAGCGCGGTTCGCGCGGTGATCAACGCTCCGTAGCCGGACAGCGCGCCGCCCGCGAAGGCATTGGCCGTCAACCCGGTGAAGTTGACGACGCCTCGCGGCTCGGGCGCGGTGCCACTGCCGAGAAGAGCGACACGATCCAACTCGCCCGCCATCGCCGCGGCCATGATTTGCGGAAGGATCGTCTCCATGTTCAAGCTGTCTTCCAACAGCTCGCGGGAAACGCGCACCATTACCATCAAACTGCGCGGCGTCAGCGCCACTCGTCCGAAGGTTGGGTCGCTCTCCGCAACGAGCGCATTCTCGTTACGCCAGCCGGGCGCGGGATCAGTCGCAACCTTGGCGATATAATTTTGATCCGATGCCAGCGGAACAGTTTGGGCACCGGCCCGGAAAACGACCGACGCCGCCCGCAACCGGTCAATCATTCGCGCTGACAAGATATCTGGCACGGTATAACCGCCACTCGAGTCCGTGCCTTCGGCCAGCGCTCGCCGCTCTACGTCGCCTTTCGGACCCAGGACCATCGCGCGCAGATACGCGCCCGTAGAAACGCCGCCGAACTCGTCTTCGCCCGCACGCTCGCGCGTGTAGTCGGTAAAAGACTGCCCGGAACGCAACGTGAAGGCCTCGGCCGGTTCGTCCGTCGAAGTCGAGAAGCCCGAGGCGCCGCTGGCCGTGCCATCGGCCATCATCGGGCGACGGGACTTGCCGTTCAAGGTGTCCAAGCGCGATTCGATTCCGTCGTAAACCGCCATCAGCCCAGTATGAGCGACGTCCAGTTCAGCGGCTCGATCTTCATCGGCACCCGCCATTCCGTCGAGCAATTCGCGAGCAATGGCGACGATGGCCTTTTTCGCGGTATGGGCGGCGCGGGTGTCCTTGATTTCGGACACGTCATAGCGCGCGAGATCGTCGGGGAGGCCCGCCTTGCGGAGTTTTGCGCCAGCGACTTTTCGAATCGCTAGAGCTTGTTTTTCAGTGATAGACATATTTTATTCCCATATTACCGATCGCCTCGGCGAAGCGGCAGGAACCGTTCGGCGGCCCATCGGGCTGCTTTTTCGGTTGTTTGGGGTGATTTGCGCCATCGGCGCGGGGCCCGACCGCCCATCGGGTTGTCGGAAATAGGGTTTATGCAGCGGCCATGAGCCGCGCCGCTACATGATGAGCGATTGTATCTCGGGCGCCCTCAAGCGCGCCGATCGCCGCGCCGGCGCCGTTTGTGACCGTTAGCAGTTCAGAACCGCAGACGATCAAGGCAAGACCAAGCCCGGTCGCGGAGGCGTCGTTGTCGATGAGGCCGGCAATCATGCGATCGACATCGGCGACGACTCCAGGGAACAGTGCGTCAAAATCATTATTCTTCTTCATATCATCCTCGCGTGTTCTTTCTTGTAAGGCAACGTATTGATGGTTGAGGTACTACCGCAACAATATCAAGTACTTACGCGGCCAGCCTTTCCGGCGAATTGTTGTCGTTCGCGGCGTCGGGAAGTTCAAACGCAGCGATCGCGGCCGTTATGTATTTCCGCATAAGCTCTCCGCCCAATGCCTCGGCCCGCTTGAAGGTAAGCCCGTGCCGCTCGCCAAGTTGTCTTGCCGTCATCTTATGGACGGCCAGATCAACCAATCCGGCCCAGGAATCGTTGTCCATTCGACCGCGGATAGATTCGATGCTTTCCATCGCGATGAGCCGGTCAAGTTGCGGCGTTGACGGCGGACGGGACACGGCCGCGGTGCCAGATGAGCCAACGGTGAGCGGCTTGCTTGACTTGGCGACCGGGCCGCGCGGTTGGCGGAATGTGTCCATGCGCAGCGTGCGCCACTGGCCGTTTTTCAAAACGAGATACGGTTCGATCTCGCCGGGCACGATCCGTAGCTCGCCCGCCTTGTGCAGCGCAATGAGGGTTTCGGCCGTCGCCTCGTTGGACATCAGGCGCTCGGCACCATAGCCATCCGGGAAGTCGCCTTCGCCATCGTCGCCCTCGCGCACGTCGGCGAGGCTCAATTCTGCGATCCGCCCGGCCGGCGACGGGATGGCGCTTGGGTCAATCGACACGTCAGCGTAGAGCGCGGCAAACCCCGCCAGCACGGCAGCGGCGACGCGATTGGCCCGAGGGTCGTCTAAAAGCGTTCCCGCCGTCGCACGCGCCATCGCTGGCCATTGGTGGGCAGCCTTGCCGCTTGCGGCCTTCCTGTTGTTGTTGGCGGCCACGGGCGATGGCGCAGGCGCGGCCTGGGGGAGGTATGGCGGGCGTTGCCAAACCCTGTTGCGATGGATTTCCGAGTTGACGAAGTTTCGGCCGTTGATTTCGATCATTGCAATCCTGCCGATTTGCGTATATTATTGAAGTCGATTGCCGTAGAGCCCCCGCCAACGCGCGTTAGCCGCTGTCCGGTACCAAATACCTGTACGCCTCGCGAAGCGCGCCAGCGGCCACGCATGGCACCCACGGGGTGGATCACGCTTCCATAGCCTCGCCGGTCCGAACCCGCGTTCCCAAGGCAAATTTCATAATTCCAATACAGGAAATTTGCTTCCCTAGGGTAAGGCAATCGTGGCCACGGGGGTCACCACCTCGAAACCTGCGGCGGCGCGTGTTTCTGTACCCCGCCGGTCTGCGATTGTTGCCGTTACCATCCTGCGAGCCACCCCATCCCTCGCGCGCTTGCACGCGCACGCGAGGGTTTTTCTGTAATAGCAATAGAGCGGAGTGGGAGCGTCGGTGCTGCCTGCCGGCCGGGTAGTCATGCGCGGTACCCCGTGGCCTTGCGTGCCGTGCTTGGTGGTGTGGGGTGCGTGGCTCACTTGAATTAGTTTCAAGTGACATGCGCCGTATCCCTGCGCGCACGCGCAAAACCCGGTCGATCCCTGCGACCCACCCCATGTGTGCGCCATCACGCCGCCGCATCGTTGTCATTGCTGGCCACGAGCCGCCGTTCTTCCGGCGAGCGCAGCCGAATTCGCCAACCTCGGCTGCTGCAATACCACACGGCCTCCTTCCCAAGGGCTTGCGCCACGTCGCGCGCCACTGCTTCTGTGGCGTCCAGAGCACCGGCCAGCGCGTCTAGCTGCAGTCCGTCCTCGGCCTTGCCGACAACCTTGCGGGCCGCCGCGGTGAGCGCATCGAGCCGGGCTGCTGGCGTGGTGACGCGGTGCCGAAACACGGGATCGACGGGGCGTGGTTTCATCGACACAATCATTGTGGACGATTCGGCATGTATTCGACCGCCGCGGCGTGCGTCCCGTCCGCGTCGCTGATCAGAATAATCAGGCGCGGGAAAAGGCTGCTCGCGTCAATGCCGACCAGCGTGACCGGCTGTCCGGTGTCGGGGTGAAGGCCCGGTTTCGGTTCGATTGGAATCATAGTCGTTTCCATTGGTAATCTCCTCGTTTCAGGGTGCCCGTTAGGGCGGTTGCCTTGTGAAGTGTCCGCAAGTGTCCCTTGTGCGCGGGAGTCATTCTGGAAGTGTCCACCTATATAAAAAATGGTGTAGGCAGTTTATGACTCCCGCACGCAAGGGACAGTCGGTGACACTTGCATAACCTTGCCGTTGCAACCATTAGGCGACATCCTATAGCGTCGAAGCGATTAGTTCGCGCGCCGCGTCCCGCCTTTCGTTTTCCGCAGCGGCTCGGTCGCGGAATACGGAATGCACAGAAGGATGCACTTGGTAATTCTTCGAGTCGCGCCGGATCGAGAACAACGGTAGCAGCCATCCCATGGCATCGAGCGTTTCGAGGACGGTCTCCGCCTGCTTGGTATCAAGCGCCCGCATCGTCCGATCACCGCGCCGCACGTCTCGCGCCGTGATCTCGTCCAGCTCATGCGAAAGTATGTATCCCGCCGTCGCCAGAAGCGCGTCGTGGCGGTCAGACATCCCGATGACGTTTGTGTAGAATGCGACCGCGTGCGGCAGGAGGAAGCCGTGCAGGAAGGCCGCCACGCGGCCCGCAGTGTCCGCAGTGACGATTGATGCGGGACGTGGCGCCGTGCTCTCGCAGCAGTGCCAGACGACGCACAGACGGGCGAATAGACCGTCATATTTTCCGATGTGAGCGGCCAGCTTTTTGTTGACGCCCTCCCATGCCCCGACAAGGGCGTGGTGCCTCTCGGCAAGGTCGGCACGAATTGCCTGCGCCGCGTCGTTAAATCGGAGCGGCACTTCAACAAGGCCGGTTTTCGGATTGGCGAGCTTGTGTAGCCGGTGAACCAAAGCGCTATATTCGGCGACAACGGGCGGCGTGGGTTCGTCCTTTCCGACGCTCGACTCGCCCATGACGATCGGAAACAGGCGCTGCAAAAGCCCGTCGTCGTGCATGTCGGCGGCGATGCGGCGAATGGGGTCCGGCTGGATGCCCCCCAAGAGGCAGACAGAAAGGTTGTCAATCCATACCGAGCCCCGCCCAATCCGGTTGACGACATACGAACCGCCATTGAAAGCCTGAAGCCAAAATCCTCGATCCTTCGCCGATCCGCGTCCGCTTGTGTATTTTTCCATACTGCCGAACCATCCGGTCAATTCATCTTGCAGGCACAAAACGCCGTTCGGACTGTCCTTCAAGACCTCTTGCGCGGCCTCGATCGTCGTGTCTTCGAGCCGGATCCTGGTATTCGGCGGCGGGGCCGTCGTCTTGCGCTCGTCGGCCGGCAGGGCGTCGTGCTCGGCCTTGGCCTCGGTAAACGCGCGGTAGAGATCAGCGTCGATCGACTTCAAAGGCGCGCTGGCCGCCGAAATCACCGGCGACTTTTTCGCGGACGGCTGGCCTACGAGTGCCACCCAAAGGCGGGCACTTTCCACCCAATTCCGATCGTGCGCCTTGACCCTCAACTGGATGGTATCGCTCACCGCGGCGGCGCACACGGTCAGGGCAGCCGCAGCGAGCCCGCCCGGATCGACGCCCATCGTTTCGGCTTGCACTCGCGCGAACCGCTCCAGGATCGGCGGTAGCAGGCCTTCGGGCAGGGGCGGATGCTTCGCCCGCGCCCAAGGGTCAATAGGTCCGTAACGGTTGTTGTTGGCGGCTTTCGGCGCGGTGCCCGACACTGCACGTGTTTTATTGTATTTGCGCAGGATATCATCGAGGACGGATGCGTGATTAGCGGTCAGTGGTGCCACGATTTTCTCCATCAAGGGCTGCCATTGCGGCGCCGGTTAATTCGATTGCGAACGCCGGTGCGAACGTCGCCACCGCGTTGGCACCACCGCGCGGTGCGTAAACTCGGGGGCCCCGCGGTGTTTCAACAAGCTTCAATCCGAAAATCCTGATGTCAGGCGTCAATTGCGCGTCGAAAATAGCGAGTCGCTTCGATGGCGTGCCGGGCGGCTCAGGGCGAATGGCGAGAATTTCCACGGTGGTCTCCTTTCGGTTGGTTACGGGGTGGTTGGCGGGTGGTGTTTAGGCCGCCTGCCTCAATGCAGGGCGGTTGTCATTCGCGGCACGCATACAGTGGCCAACGTCCGCGAAAATAGAAGCGAACCGCTCAGGACGCGGCCCGAAATAAGTGAAAACCTGGCCCATCGGCAGCCCACCGCCGTTCTTGCGCGTGGGGCTTTCAAAGGGTATGCGGCCCCGCGTAAAGCAAAACCCAGAAGCCGAACCGACGAGCGCAGCAAACCATGCAGTATCGGCCGAATTGTTCGTCAAGATGATGGCCTCAGTGCATCGGCCCGACTCGAACTCCTCGACAATCTTTGCCGCGAACTTCGGCATTAATCCGCGGCTATATGGTGGATTCATCCACACCTTGCCGTGCCACTCTTTGTCGAGTCCGTTGGTCTCGGCGGTATAGAACGTGCCGGCTTTGACCGTGGCCTGGGCTATCGGATTTGATGCGGGGTCGACATCAATTTGGCCCATGACTTCGCGCGCCATTTCGATATAGCGGGCTGGCGTGTACCACTCGTTGTCGCCCGAGAATTTGCGGGCCGTTTGGGCGCCTGGTGCGTTATCGTTGGCGGCGATGAACAGGTCGCTCACGCCGCCACCGCGGCGCGGCCGGCAGTTTCTTGTTCCGAAATCCACGCCATCAGCGTCGTTTTCCGAGCGCAGATTAGCGCCCCCACGCGGAAAGTAGGAAGGCCACCCTTCGATGCGAAGTGATAAACAGAGCGCCTATCGAAGCCGGTGTAGTCGGCAATCGCGTCGGCACCCTTCAGAAGGTCTGCGGCGAGGGTGTTATCGTTGGCGGCTTCCATGAATGCTCCTGAAGAAAAATGCGGAAAGGGGCTTGACACCTTTCCTGTTAACGGTTTACTGTATCTCTTGGATCAGTGTGTCATACGTTAACATATTTTTGGCACTTTGTCAATATGTTTACGTGGATTGCATGTTGCAAAGAGTCCGTTAGTCTTGCATGGTGTCCCTCAACCGAGGGGGACGCATGGCCATACGTGTACGGAACTGGACGACTGCCAAAGGTGAGGCGAAGTCGGCTTATGTAGTCGATTACTACGACCAAGCCGGCAAGCGACACATCAAGACATTCTCCCGCAAGAAAGACGCCCAGGCATTCGATGCGAAGACGCATATCGAAGTCGCAGGCCGCCTTCACATTGCCGACGCAGACACGATTACTGTGTCTGCAGCAGCCGAGCTTTGGCTAACGAGTTGCGACGCGGCAGGCCTCGAGAGGTCAACGGTAGCGCAGTACCGACAGCACGTTCATCGCCATATCGTCCCGCTCATCGGCACTCATCGCCTTACGGAGGTCAGCGTGCCTTTTGTGCGCGCCTTCCTCGACAAGCTTAGGGAGGAAGGTCGTTCCGAGGCGATGCAACGAAACGTGCGCGTCTCGCTCGGCTCTGTCCTATCGGACGCGCAGGAACGGGGCTTAGTCGTCCGCAATGCCGTCAAGGAAATGGGTCGGGACAAGAAAGGCCGAACGCGCCACTCTGGACGTCACCGCACGCAAGTTCAGGCTGGCGTAGACATTCCAACGCCAGCCGAGGTGAAGGTTATCCTTGGCGGCGCTACGGGGCGTGTTCGCGTGTTCCTGATGACTGCTGTCTTCACCGGCATGCGGGCATCGGAGTTGCGAGGCCTTCGCTGGTCCGACGTCGATTTCTCCAAGTCTTCGATAACTGTCCGTCAACGAGCCGATGCATATCAGGAGATTGGCTCCCCAAAATCGAAGAAGGGCCGACGCACCATCCCCATGGTCTCCGGTTTGGCTAAGGCCCTCACCGAATGGCAAAGCCAATGTCCGACTGGCGATCAGGATCTCGTCTTTCCGAACGGCGCCGGGAATATAGAGTTTCACGTCAACATCATCCGCAGGCTCTACGCGCCCGTGCAGATCGCAGCGGGCGTCACCAGCGATGATGGCGGGCCGAAGTACCCCGGCCTGCACGCTCTGCGACACTTCTATGCCTCTTGGTGCATCAACCGAAAGGAAGATGGTGGTCTCGGGTTGCCCCCGAAAGTGGTGCAGGAGCGGCTCGGCCATAGCTCTATCCAGATGACGCTGGACGTGTACGGCCACCTGTTCGACAAGGGCGACACCATGACCGAGATGGACAGCGCCGCAGACATGCTGCTGACCGTATAGCGACATGACTGCGACATGAGCGGAAAAATCGCATTGAAAACAATGGCGAGTAGGGGACTCTGACTCCGTTAGTCCTGGTTCGAATCCAGGTTCCCCAGCCAACTAACTCTTTGTTTTTGCACCATTTTTATTGATTTCACCGCAGTCGAATTTCCACCGTGTATTCCGCAGGTTACGCGCTTCGGATGCGCATCGCCGTGCCGGTGAGACGGATTCGCGCCGCACTTAGCGGGCGACAGGCCGTTTTATCTCTGTGCGCCGCTTTCGGCGCGACGGATGTGAAGCATTTTGGCAGATTGATTGGGAAGCTTTGGCGTCGTCAGCTCGCCGCGAAGCCGAGGAATTCGCGCTGCCGCAACCAGTCGTGCGGCAGATCCCCGGACTTTGACAACAGTCGCAGCTTGGTCAGTTCCACAGGGTGTTGGCCCCTGAGAAGGTCGACGACGATGTCGGGCGCCAACCACGTCAGGCGAACACGAGAAGTCAGATAGCCCTTCGGCAGACCCAGCCGCTTCGACATTGCTTCGATGCTGTCGTCGCTGCCCGAGAGCAATTGATCGCGGATGGTGAACGATTCCCTGAGCAGTTTTTCCAGTTCCGGATCGGTTTCGCCGACCTGTGCATCGCCGATGATCAGACGCATTCCTTTGCCCCGGCGCACAAGCTGCGCCTCGATCTCAAGGACGATGATGTCTTCCGCGGACCGCACCGGGTCCACATCGCTGGCCCCATCCCCTGTACCGGGCTTCAGGATTTCCAGTATACTGGACTGTCTGACGCGGATCCAAATGCCGTTGGCATCAACGATCACCTGCTCGACAACGGCGCGCACAAGCGCTCGCATGTCGATCGACGCAAGCTGCGGCCATGCTGCCACGATTTCCTTTGCGCGACCGAGCATCAAAAGCTGAACGTGAGCGTCGAGCCCTGGCGACGCGATGATGTCGCCAACGTCGGAGGGAGAAGACAGCAGGGACCGAAGACGATCGGCAACCAGTGCCTCGACGTCGCCCGCCGGCACCCGCAGCGGCCTCACCTGCTCTTTGGCCTCGTTCCCCTGTTCGGTGGCAGATGAGTAGTAGCGGTAGCGCAAGCCACGTTTGACGGAATGTGTGGGCGTCATCCGCCTGCCGGCGCTGTCAACGATCAAGCCGGCGAGCAGGCTCGGATACTGCGCTCCAATGCCCAACGACCGATCGACCCGGTTGGCCGCAAGCTGGTTCTGGACCGCCTGCCACAAATCCTCGTCGACGATGGGTTCGTGCAGCCCGGCAAAGATCTCCCCCTTGTGGACGATCTCGCCGCGATAGATGCGGTTGGCAAGCAGATGGTAGAGCGCACCGCGCGAGAACCGCCTGCCGCCATAGGTCAAACCATTTTCAGATTGGGTCTTTTTGCTGACGATGCCAAGCCGGTCGAGTTCCCCCTGTAACAGAGATACCGTGCCCAATTCGCTGTATCGCCGGTAAATGAAGCGAACC
The DNA here is from genome assembly GCF_036549495.1 of Aurantimonas sp. C2-5-R2. NCBI lineage: Bacteria > Pseudomonadati > Pseudomonadota > Alphaproteobacteria > Hyphomicrobiales > Aurantimonadaceae > Aurantimonas > Aurantimonas sp. C2-5-R2. The sequence continues at coordinate 2,009 of NZ_JAZHLJ010000036.1, read as the reverse complement.
GTTTCTGCCTCTGCTGCATTGACCACCAGCTTTCGGTCACGGGCATCGTAGCCGAGCGGCACGTTGCCGCCCATCCACATGCCCTTCCGCTTGGAGGCGGCGATCTTGTCGCGGATGCGCTCGCCGGTGATCTCGCGCTCGAACTGGGCAAATGACAGGAGCACGTTGAGCGTAAGCCTGCCCATGCTGGTCGTGGTATTGAACTGCTGCGTCACCGAGACGAACGAGGTGCCGCGTCCGTCTAGCGTTTCCACGATCCTCGCGAAGTCAAAAAGCGAGCGGGTCAGCCGGTCGATCTTGTAAACCACCACCACATTGACCTTGCGGGCCTGCACATCGGCAAGCAGGCGCAGCAAGGCCGGCCTCTCCATCGTCCCGCCCGACAGCCCGCCATCGTCATACATCTCGGGCATGACGTTCCAGCCGGCATGCTTCTGGCTTCTGACATACGCCTCGCAGGCCTCGCGCTGCGCGTCGAGTGAATTGAACTCCTGGTCCAGGCCCTCCTCGGAGGATTTGCGGGTATAGATGGCGCAATGGAGCACGGGCGACCGCGCCGAACGATCAGGCGCCTTCATGGCCGTCGATCCCTTTGTTTGCGGAACGGCGTTCGACCTGCGCAGCGCCATCCACGGCGCTGCGGGTGAGGCCGAAGAAGCGTGGTCCGGACCAGTGTGCTCCGGTAATCGCGCCTGCGATCACCGAGAGCGAGCGATGGCGTCGACCCTGCCATTCAAAGCCGTCGGCATGGACAAGAACCGAATGGGTCACCCCGTGCCATTCGCGCACCAGCCGTGTCCCCGGTTTGAGCAACACCGCCGTACGGGTTTTCGTGGAGGCGCGTTCGCCGGGACCGGTCGGCGCGACCGAGAGCCGCCGCAGACACGCTTTTGAAAGCTTACCCAGGGCTTTCTCCTGCAGCCGGTAAGCAATGCCGCGGACCAGCAGGTCGCGGCTGAGCCGCATCGGCGGCGCCATCCTGAGATGACGCCGCCACTCCCCGCGAAGCTCGAATATCGTCAGACCTTCAAGCCGGGGGATCTCGTCACGCAGGTCGGCCCCAGGCTTCACCGCGCCGTTCCTGTCGTACCCTTCGCCTCGATGCGATAGCGCCGTGCCTCGGCCCCGTCGCGGCTCGACATCAGATTGAACTTGAGCTTCTTTTTTACAGTGCCGGCGAAGAAGCCGCGCACGCTGTGCTGCTGCCACCCCGTCGCCGCCATGATCTCCTCGATGCTCGCCCCCTCTGTCCGGTTCAGCAGTGTCAGGACGCGTTCCTGCTTGGTCATACGAGCGCCATCACTTACCCCGGCATCGGCCTTTACCGGTTCGCGCGTCCCCGCGGAAACGCTCCCGCCCGTTGCCACGGGCCGGACGTTGGCCGTCGGCATTTCCCCACCGGCCACCTTGCCAGTCGCCTTTCTACGACGCGGAGTTCGGGACGCTACGCCCTCAGGCATGCTTGCGATCTTCGATTGAACGGGATTGGTCTGTTTCGTCATGGTTTCAGGCTCCGTCAAAGCGGCGCCTCTATTGGCGCCTGCACTGACTAAAGCCCTGCAAAAGTACAGGGCGAACCTGGCATCGACCGTCCATGGTTATGGACCCGGCTGGCCGCCATTCTTCGGCGCCAGCCGCACCCGTAGCAATGCGTGCTAAGGGCGCGAAGTCCAGTCGAAAATGCAGAAAACTCCCGAACGAAATATCTCCTTAATGGGGGAGATGTCCCGTTCACTGTTGAAATTCTGAAGGGGCGGCGTTGCCCGCCTTGAGCCGGTAGGCTCAGGGTGTCGAATCCACTTCGGAGAGCAACGCCATGATGATGCTTCCCCGAATTGGTGGCTCTTGCGCATGTTGTGTGGTCTTGAGGCGTGGCGACTCTTTCTAATACCAGCGGGAGCGAAGGCGGACTCGTTGGGGATTGAACGAACCCGCTAGCGCGGGAGTGGAGCGAGCGTTTTAGGAGAGGCCTCCTGTCTGCGAGGATTGTGGTTGTTAGCCCGATCCCA
>NZ_JAZHLJ010000035.1:0-39540 GCF_036549495.1 Aurantimonas sp. C2-5-R2 | reverse complement strand
CGCCGTCTGGATCAATCCGCCCAACAACAAGCTCCAACTCCAAGCTTAATCTATCGCTCCGGCTGTCTCACATTCGTTGACACGCTCCGAGAGCTCCTACGGCGAGGGCGACGATCGGAAATTCACCGTCGACATCATCGCCACCACCTTCAACCTCATGTCCTCCGCCGACTAGGCGGAGCGCCTCCCAGCAGCAAGGGCGGGCCAGTGGCCCGCCTCTCGCGCCGGTCGGTATCTGGACAGCCCCAGTCGCCGGCTATGCTACCCTAGCGGGTCACGGCCATAGCCGCGGCTGATCGCGCCTTGCAGGCGAACATAGTCTTGCGCCAGGCCGCCGAGAGCTCGAACGACGTCGCCGTCATTAGCTTCTATAGCGGCTCGAAAGACGACGCCGGCCTCCGTCGAGAGGCCGAGCGACCCGGTCCAGTCTTCGAGCGAGGCGACGATCGTGTCGGGGGCGTCATCGGACGGCTCATCCATAACGTCGGCCTTTCTGCAGGCGCTCGTCAGCCGTTTTTCGCCGCCTTGCGTTTCGCCTCGTCGTCTACCTCTGACACCTCGATGTCGTCCTCAACCGGGTCGCTGGTATAAAGGCTAGACCGGCGCTTGGCCGGGCTCAAGCCCTTCAGGACCTCGATGTTCTCAGCACTGTATCCGGTCGGAACGGGTTCGGCGGACGGGATAGCGGCATTAGAGGAAGCGCCGATGTTGCCCTGACGATCAACCGTCTGAATGTGGCTGATCACTCCCGGCTCGACAGGTGACGGCGTCCTAGCGCGGGCCGCCTCCTCTAGCGCGACCGATTTTTCCGGCATGGCTTTCGGGAGATCTTCGGCCGAAGGCCTTGGCGCCTTGATCCAGTCGGCAGGCTCGTAAGCATCTCTGAACACGGGTGAGGCCGTCTTTTCGTAGAAGGGCGCCCGAACGAGATAGTGATCCATACCAATACCGCTCACATGAACATCGATTCCGTCCTCTCGTTTTCCGAGAAGATGTCCGAACTCCTCCGATCGAAACGGGGAATCGCTTCGTTCCTTGCTCTTGGTGTCGGTCGTTCCGTCTGCATTCTTCTCGAGCTTATATTCCAACAGCCGCGTCTTCCCGAGCTTCTCCGCGAACCAGGACGTAATCTCTCCCACCTCGGAGCGAAAAATGATCTTTGTCTGGATAGACGACCACCACGTATCGAACTCGTTCGGCCCGTAGGTCTCATTGACCTGACGCATACTTTGAAGACCGAGCACCATCGGAAAGCCGCGTTCCCGGCCCGTCACCATCAATTGGCTGATGGCTTTCATCTTGGGAAGTTGTGCAAACTCGTCGAGAATGAACCAGACACGACGCGTGTTCGATGCCTTCATGGAGTCGCTCGACGCAGCCTGCTGGGCCAGCGAAAAAAACAAGACGATCCACATTTCGGACATTTGAGGAAAGTCGCCGCTACGAGCGACCAGGACCGACTTTTCGGGGTACTCGCCGTTGATGAATTTTCGGATTGAGAAGAACTTCCGATCGTCCCCTTCCTTCTTTGTCGGCCAGGCCACGGCAAGCAGCCGGAGGTTTTCCAACGCTACCTGGACGGAGGAGCGGATGGAATCGAGCTGACGCTTCTCAGACGTCAGAAGCTGAACAGCCGGAGTGTAATACCTCCTCGCATCCTTCACCATATCGTCGTAGGGGCGTTCCACCTGAGCAACAAGATCCGCAAACGACCAGGCGTGGGGCGAAACAGCGTGCAGCTTGGCGATATACATCGTCACCACAAGGCGCGACGTGTCAGAGAAGAAGTGCTGATCATCGCGGTTCAAGTTAATGATGCGGTCCGCCAGAGTGCGAGCCGACTCCGGCCCGTCGACATCAGCGGCTATATCCCAAACCCAGCTTCGGTAATCATGAGGTCCGACGATGATCGGATTTTGCTCGACCCCCCCTTCGAAATGGCGGGGGTAGCTGCTAACCATTTCCGACTTCTGGCAATAGACGATCGCACCATCGCCCCGGCTCAGAGCGTTTCGACAAAGTTGTAAAATTACCTGGGTCTTACCGCTTCCGGGGGCACCGAATAGTCCGAGATTGTTGGCCTCGCGATCACGCGAAAGCGTCAGCGTATCGAAGACATGAAGCCCCTCGCCCTTGCCGGATTTCCAGTCCCGCTCGCAAGCCTTGCGCAGATCATCCCTGTCCCCGATCGAAGGACCTTCGAGGACGTATTGTCGACGAGGCTTGTTGCGATAATACCAAGTTGCGAAGAGAGCCGCGATGCCGAGGATAATCGGGAGGAACACCGTCACCTGTCGACGATAGATTTTCATCATGTCGGGATAGCCTGCGGTTTCAAATATCCCGTGACAGGTGAGGACGTCCCAAGGGCGTAAACAGAAGAGCGCCGGCCAAGGGCGCATCTCTAGGATCTGACCGTCCCAAAGCCGCCAGTAGGTTCCCGCAAAATTGAACCACCAGAGCACCAAGGTAGCCACCAACCCTGCTCCCAACGCGGCGAAACCCCACCAGTAGGGCGGATACGGCTTGTGTTTCTTGATCATTATCGTCTCCTCACCTTAACCGAGAACCGTTCGATATACCGAGGACGCATGTCGGATCGGGGATGAACGACGTTCTAATGCAGCCGCGGCTTCGCAGACTGAGGGCAATCGCGCGTCTCAAACATTGCCATGTGAAGAGTGGACCATACCGCATCCAAAAGCCGACCGTCGCTTCTGAGCCATTCCACGGCAGTTGGGTAGTACCGCTCGGCGTCGGCTTGAACCGCGCCGTCGTCGCGCTTGGTAGAAGAAACGAGATCGAACCATGTCCACTGACCAGGTCGTTCAGTCTGGAGTTTGACAATGCACGTCGCCAGGATCGCGCGCGCTCCTTCGTCAAACAGCAGCCCTGAACTGTCGAGCGAAGGCACCAAACGCTTCGCCAGCGCAGCGGCATCATTGCGAATGGAATCCGGGTTGCCTTTCCAAACGACCTTTTTGTCATCGCCTGGAAAAGCTGCCATTGCCTGCTGAGACCCCATACGCGTTCCCTTCATCACCATTATCAATCCCCGATCAAGAACGGACGGGCCCTATCATCGGCCTTCAGCCAAACGCTCATGTCCGATTTCAAACTCCCGTCGACCCCGGTCGATCATTCGCGCCCTGTAGTCGCCGTCAGATCGTAGCTCGGCTGCGTCGGCCAGGACTCCAAGCAGGAAGGCCTTGTCCTCGGCCTTCATGCCGACCTTTACGATAAGCCCGCCCAACTCGATCTTGAGCCGCGTATCATGACGGCGCCGCTCGTTTGGACTGGTCATCCTGTTATGCGTTTGCTTCAGACGAGCCAGTTTCTGACGCATCCGCTTTGCTATTGGATTGTCCCCTGCCCCCTTTGCCGCGAAAGGTCGCGGCCATCTCCTCGAATGCCTTGAGCATCTCGCTCTCGCTGAGATTGAGATCCAGGACTCCGCTTTTGCGAAGGAGCTTTCCGGCCCGCGCCTCTTCAGAGACTGAGATCCCGCGCATCTGCTTTTCCAACGCCTCGATCTCGTCCTTGATCTGCTGCGCTGTCTTCCGCTTTGCCATCTCTTTCCCTTTCCGGTCTCTATTCCCGATACGCAGTGAACCGCGCTCGATCCAAAATGTCTAGGCCTGAAGGACCCTCCTAGCTTCGGAGGCGGTCCAGAACGTACTCCTCTTTCGCCTCCGTGGATCCCATTCTTCTTTGCAGATAATGAGATCGCGTAGCGATCGCTCTGGCATCATGTCGAACATGCGCAATTATCCATTGCCAAGGGCAATGGTTCCTGCGAGGATCACATTGTGCGGCCAAGCCGCGTCTCTGGGCACTCGCGGACGCTCGAATTGGCGATCTACCTCTATCGTCAGACTTTTATCTCCGGTGGCGACGGACGTTCGGCTGTTGCGTCCGCCGCCTATCGACACTCGACGTCGATGACGGTTGAACAGTCCGGTAGGACAGCGGACTACAGATCAAAAGCCGATACGGTGCATTCCGAAATCTCGATCCCGCCCGACGCGCCGGCCTGGATCGTCGCGGAAATGGGGCTACCGAAGGAGAGTTCTCTCCCGGCGACCCACGCACCCGACGAGGACCGCTCCCTCACTGGAGCCGCCGCGGTGCAGGCGTCCGAGGTATTCTGGAACCGGGTCGAACTAAGCGAGCGTCGCGGCGATGCGCAGTACTCCCGTGAGACCACATTGGCATTACCGATCGAACTAACCCGGGAGCAGAACGTCGAACTTGTTCGATCGTTTGTGGCCAACCAGATCACGTCTCGCGGTTATGTGGCGGACTGGGCTTATCATCTGCCCGAGGGCCGTGAGCACAATCCGCACGTCCACATCATGACCAGTCTTCGTCCGCTGACGCAGGATGGGTTCGGCCTGAAGCGCTCACCCATGCGGGACGAGCATGGAGATCTCCTGAAATCCGAAGCCGGTAAGGTTCGCTACCGGCGCTTTGGCTGCGATAAGGTCGAGCTCGAATCCTGGCGTCGTGGGTGGGCCGAGGAGGTCAATCATGCTCTGGCGCGCCACGGGCATGACCGGACGATCGACCATCGCTCGCTGAAGGATCAAGGCATTCACGACATAGAGGCCGGTGTTCATCGCGGCTCTTCAGAATACCTGCGGCAGCGTGGCACTGAAAATGAACGCGCGGTCAAGGACGAGGAGGCTCGGGCTCGGAACTTTGCTCGTTTCGAGCGCGATCCGAGCCTCGTCCTTCGTGAGATCACCCGGCAGCAATCCACCTTTGATGATCGCGCTATCGCCCGTGTGATCTTCCGCTATGCCGGCGAGAACGACGACTTCCAGTCGCTGCGTCTTCGTGTCGGGGCGCTCAACGAGCTGATCCCGATCCTGGCGGAGATCCACGATCCGACGACGAACAAAGTCGTGCAGCGCGCCCGCTACACGACGGTCGAGGTATTGGATCGCGAAGCGGCGATGATCGAGGCCGTTCGATCGCGAGCGCAGGATTTCTCGTTTGGGGGTCGGGAGGGGCTTCGAAAGATCTCGCTGGCGAAGGCAGAAAACCAGCAGGGTTTCGCCTTCTCTCCCGAACAGCGCGGCGCCATTGCGCATCTGACGGGCGAGGAAGGCATCGCCGTGATGATCGGGTTTGCCGGCGCCGGCAAGTCGACGGCAATGCGCGGTGTGCGGTTCGTTTATGAGCGTGAGAAGCGGAGTGTTTATGGCGCGGCATTGTCCGGCAAGGCGGCCGACGCACTGGAGCAATCGTCCGGCATTGCCTCACGAACGCTCGCCTCCTGGGAATGGGCCTGGGCCAAGGGTCAGGATCACCTGAAGCCCGGCGACGTCTTCGTACTCGACGAGGCGGCGATGGTCGGTTCGGCGCAGATGAGCCGGCTGCTTGTGAGGCTTCATGACTGGGGGGTAAAGCCGATTCTGGCCGGCGACGACCGGCAGCTTGCGTCCATCGGCTATGGCGGGGCGTTCACCGCCGTCCACAACGAGGTCGGAGCCTACGAACTGACGGACGTGCGCCGTCAGAGGATCGATTGGCAGGTCGAAGCCTCTATCGATTTCGGTCACGGTCGAAGCCGCCAGGCGCTCGACGCTTATGCTGCGCACGATCGGATTGTCTTTCACGATGATCGCACCGCCGCGCACCGCGCAGTTGTTGCCGGCTGGGCACGCGACTGGCGTGCGGGCGCCGATGTGACGATGATGGCCTACGAGAACCGGGACGTGCGCGCCCTCAATGCCCTGGCGCGCGATACGCTTAAATCCGATGGAGCGCTCACCGGCGGCGATCGGTTCGTCACGGAGCGCGGCGTCCGCGAGTTCGCACCCGGCGACCGCGTCCTGTTCCTGGAGAATAACCGCGCGATGGGCGTGCGAAACGGCACGATCGGCGACGTGATGGCGGTCGGCGTCCAGTCGCTCGATATTGCGGTGCCCGGGTTCGACCAGCCGGTCCGCATCCGGGCCGAGGACTACAACAATATCGACCACGCCTACGCGACGACCATCCACAAATGGCAGGGCGGCACCGTCGACCAGGCGCACGCGCTGGCGACCGGCCTCATGGGTTCGCAGCTTGCCCATGTCGCCCTGACGCGCCAGCGCGAGGACGTCGTCATGCACGTCGCGCGGGACACGTTCGCGAACCGCTGGGCCACCGAACTGCCGTCGCATGTGGCGGTCCTCGATCGGCTGGCGAAGTATCAGCCGAAGGATACCACTCTCGATCACGAGGCCAGCGAGGATTACCAGCTCGGCCTGAGAGCGATCGCCGAGCGGCGCGCCCACGAGGCGAGCCTTGCCGGTCGCTTCGAGAGCTTCCTCGAACGACGCGGGCTGCCGCATCCGCGTGACGTCCTTCGGGAGGTGCGCGAGACCTTCGCGGCCGGTCTGTTCGGTCGCGAGACGGCGGAATCGATCCGTGTTCCGGAGGTAATGGTTCGAGCGGTCCTGATCGTTCCGGAGGTCGACGACCGGATTCGGCCGCTGCTCAACAGGCTCGCCCATGTGCAGGGGCACTCGGCGGCGATGAACCACGAGGGCAATGCGCGCCGGGATGCGTTCAACGCGGCGGAGAACGCCTTCGAGCGCTCGTCGGTCGCACGCCCCTTCACCGCCTACGCCGAAGCCGTGCAGGAGATCGTGCCAGCGACGACGGTCGTGGCGATCGGACCCGAGCTGAGCGAGGCAGCGGCCGAGCGGCATCTGGCGCATCTGCCTGAAGCGACGCGCGCCTCGCTTCAGGCGAACTGGCAGGACGTTCACACCGTCTCGCGGGCCGGATGGGAGCTGGGTTTGTGTGAGACGGCGCACGCTCTCGCCGGCGGCTATCGCTGGGAGCGCGACGACCTGCGCATCGAGGCCGAGTATCAGGCAGGTCTCGACGCTCATCTCCTGAGCCGCAATGATCGCGCGTCGGACGGAAGGCTCGCCGCCAGGACGCCGGCGACCGGTTTAGAAGTCGACACCCCGGCGCACCGCGGCGCGGCCCCCGAGCTGGCCGCAGCCGTCACGGAACGCGATCGCGAACCCTTCCTGCCGGCGCTGACGCAGTTCCCGCTCAGCTTCGACGAGGCGGTCGATCGGCGGCTTCGCCACGACCACCGTCTCGCCTCGTATCGGGATCGCTTCTTCGGCTACGCGGAGAAGATCTGGAGCGACCCGCAGGACGCGATGCGCAAGATCTACGAGCGCCTTGATCGCGGGGACGGAAAAGTCGCGCATGACGTGACGGAGAACCCTGCGATGTTCGGCGCGCTTCTTGGCGGGCGAACGCTTCTCCTGAAACCGAACGCCGAGCGGGAAGCCGCGCTCCGCGGACGGCATGTTCTTTCGTCTTCGATCCGGGACCATGTGAACTTTGTCGATCGGGCCCGACATCGCTACACGCACCAGGAGACGGCATGGCGTGAGATCGTGCGTGATCCGCTGCCGCCGCTTTCGCCTCGTGCCGCGTCGCTTGTCGAGACGTTGGTGAGCGCCGCGGAGATCGAACGTCGCGGCGATTACAAAACAGCGCGGACGATGACCGTCGAAGCCTTGCGTGACCACGCCGCCTGGGCCGAGGTCAAGGATTGGCGTGAGGGCCTCAAGGGCCGCGTCGATGGCCACGAGGCCAATCTCGGTGATCTCCCGGGCTTCGATCGGTCGCGCGTCGCCGACGTTGTCGCCACGGCCAGCAGGACCGAGATCGCCCATAAGGAGGGCGAGGTGACGCTCAAGGTGGAACGCCACCTCGAGCAACAGCGCGCCTATGAGCGCGAGCATGGGCATGAAGAAGGTTATGGCTATGAGCGCTAGCGTGGTTCGGCGGCCACAGTCCTTCAGAAACGGCCAGCATGCTTCCAGAGCGCTGGCCCTCAGGTTGAATCGCTGGGGAGGTCTGCTAGACGGGTTGTTTGCTAAGGCAGGCTGAGGAAATGACTGAGATGCGCGACAGATCCGTTTTGTGCGCGATGCTCGCCGCCTTCCTGGTCTCCGGCTGCGCCGCCAAGCCAGTCGGTCCCGACATCTCGGCCGTCTCCCGCTACATCGACCAGCAGACGGCCTTCGCTGTCGACAACAAGGAGTTCGCAGCGCGCTACGGAGCGCTTGCCGCGTACAATCCCAATGCCGTCTTTCTCGAGCCGCCGCAGCCGGACAACGCGTTCTTCATCCTCGTCGACAGCCAATTCCAAGGCACCGTCGAGGATCTGACTAAGCATATCGCCGGTGCCCTCGGCTACGAGGTTGCGGCCGCCGGCGAGAAGCCCGGCGCGCCGATCACCGTCTCGGTCAACCAGCCGAGCCTCACGGCGCTCGGGCTGCTTCGAGAAGGCTTCGCGCAGGCGCGCACCCGTGCGACGCTGACGATCGACCAGAGAGCGCGCGTCATGACGGTGCGCTACAAGCGACCGGAATCCAGCCCGGTCGCGCACCAGGATGATGTGATCTTGTGATGCGACGCTGTTTCCTCGCCTTCCTTTCGAGCGTCTTTCTCAGCGGCTGCACGCAGATGACGATGGATGGGCTTTCGTTGGCGCCCGGCGGCGATCTACCGACCAGCGCCGATCCTCTCGCCCCCAATGCGGACGGCGCTCCTGCGCTCCCGCTGATTGGAGGTTCGGATATCCTCGCCAAGGGGCCGCCGCCGATCGACTACCAAACCTTTCGCAATCGGGCGCGCTCGGGAAAATACGCCGCCACCGAGGTCGAGAAGCTCCGGCACGAGGTCCTGCGCGACGCGGCCACCGCCTACGCCGCACAGGCAGGCTACTATCGCCGGGCCTATGAGATCATGCAGCAGCTCGAACGCGAGAGCATCAAGCTCTCCGGCGCCTTCAACTTCAATCGCGTCGTCTACGTCACCCCGAAGGAAGCCGGGTTCGTCGTGCCGCCGATCGTCACCCGCGCCACCTCGGCGCTCCAGATCAACGACGCCGGGACCGAGAGCGTCGCAGCCGACGAGTTCTACCGCATCGAGCAGCCGGGCCGCCTCGTCGGCGTCGTGCCCACCTGGCGCGACTACCTCGTTCTGTCGCTCGATGAGCCGAACGAGCCCGACATCGAATATCTGCCGCAAGATGGCGAAGAGCGAAAGATCTTCGACGCCTACCTCGAGGAGGGCTGGGTCGCTGGCGTCGGTCAGGCCGACGCAGCGCTGCAGGCGGCGATGAACGAATTACGCCGGGACTATCTCGGCATGATCGAATATCGCCGCCTGGTGGATGCCGGCCTCATCCAGGAACTGGCGATCCGCTGGGACGAGCGCCGCACCAGCGGCGAGCTGAACGAGCTCTATATCGGCGAGCGGACCGTCCGAATCGTCGATGCCGCGACCTTCGTGCGCAACCCCGCCAAGTGGGAACCCGTGACGCGCCGGTTTGCGGGATCATGATCGATCTCGCCCGTCTCGACCAAACCCCCTTCGATCCCAGCGGATCGTTCGTCCCGGTTTTGATAGAAGAACCTTCGCGGTTCGACGGAGACCAGACGGCGCTGTTCGACACCTTCGTCGTCGGTGCCGCCCTGCGCGGCGCCTCCGACATCACCATCCAGAGCGAGACGCGGCCGCGCATCCAGATCAACGGCTTGCAGTATTTCGGGATGCGGCGCGCCACGCAAAGCGGCGAGGTCGGCCTGATCCTCAGCCATCTGTGGAACGGCAACGACGCTCCGACCATCCTGCGCCAGGGCCGTGCCCTAGATTTCTCCTTCGAGGTCCGCGTGCGACGCGGCCATCGTCAAAGGTTCCGGGTCAACGCGACCGGCATCATGAAGCACGGCAGCGACGGCATCGAAATTTCGATGCGCGCCCTCCCCGAGACCACGCCGACGCTCGACAGCGTTGAGCTTGAGAACGAACTGCGTCCCTACCTTCTGCCGCGATCCGGTATCATCGTGATCGCCGGCGCCACCGGCCAAGGCAAGTCCACCACGATGGCCGCGATCACCCGCGCCCATCTGGAGTCGCCCGAGGCCAAGAAGATCATCGATTTGCAGGCGCCGATCGAGTTCACCTATTCGGACATCCTCAACGACGTCGAGGACCGCGCCTCGCTCATCGGTCAGTCGGAGATCGGTGAAGGCCGCAACCTGAAGACCTTCGCGGACGGCGTCTGGTCGGCGTTGCGGCGCGCGCCGGCGATCATCAACGTCGGCGAGGCGCGCGACCGCGAGACAATGACAGCCGCGATCGAGGCGTGCCTCACCGGTCACGTCGTCAACACGACGACACACGCCGGCTCCGTCGCCGAGGCGCTAAGGCGCATGGCGTCGGTCTTCCCGACCGACGAGCGCGAAGGCCGTGCCTTCGATCTGATCACATCGTTGCAGCTTTGTGTCGTGCAGCATCTCATCCGCACCGAGGACGAGCGCGGCCGCATCGCGGTTCGCGAGTATCTCTTGTTCGACGAAGAGGTCCGCGACCGCTTCGTTTCGACGCCCGTGACGACCTGGACCGAGACCGTGACGCAGCTCCTCACCAATCCGCCGCCCTCGGTTATCGCCAAGCCGCTCTGGCGATCGGCCCAGGAGCTGGTGGATGCCGGGCGGATCACCCGCACGGAAGCCAAACGGTTCATGCCCTGCTCTCACCAGAGGATCGCGGCATAGACGGGCAAACGGCCAAGGGGAAATAACCTTGCAAAACGGGAACGCTACTCCTTAAATGCAAGGATGATCGAGCGCCGCGTCATGTTGGATCTCACATCCGTTCTGGACACCGCGCCTGCCGTCGCCCTTCTGGGGCCGCGACAGGTCGGGAAGACTACATTGGCTCACACGATCGCAGAACATCGCCCCTCGATCTACCTCGACCTGGAGTCCGACGCGGACCGCGCCAAGCTCACCGATCCGGAGTTGTACCTCGCCCAGCATGAAGACAAGCTGGTCGTCCTCGATGAGGTCCAGCGGCTGCCCGGTCTGTTCCAGAACCTGCGGGGGCTGGTCGACAGTGGGCGGCGCCGCGGCCGCAAGGCCGGTCGGTTCCTGCTGCTTGGCTCGGCCTCGATCGAGCTGCTGAAGCAGTCCGGCGAAAGCCTTGCAGGGCGGATTGCCTACCTCGAAATGCGTCCGATCGACGGCCTGGAGGTTTCGCCCGAGGAAATCAACCGGCTCTGGATACGTGGCGGATTCCCGGACAGCTATCTGGCGGCGGACGATCGTATCAGCCAGCGCTGGCGGCAGGATTTCATTCGCACCTACCTGGAGCGCGACATTCCCATGCTTGGGCCGCGCATCCCAGCCGAAACGCTGCGCCGCTTCTGGACCATGCTGGCCCATCATCAATCCGGCTTGCTCAACATCGCCGAGTTCGGCCGCGCCCTCGGCGTCGATGGCAAGACGGTCGCAGCCTATCTCGATCTTCTCGTAGACCTGTTGCTGGTCCGCCGGCTGGAGCCCTGGCACGTCAACGCCGGCAAGCGGCTCGTGAAATCGCCTCGCATCTATGTCCGCGACAGCGGCCTGACCCACACGCTGCTCGGGCTGACGACGCAGGAAGACGTCCTCGGTCATCCCGTCGCCGGGGCAAGCTGGGAGAGCTTTGTCATCGAGACCCTGATCGCCGCCGCTCCGGAGGGAACGACGGCGAACTTCTATCGCACCGCCGCAGGAGCGGAGATCGATCTGCTGCTCACCCTCCCTGGCGGCCGTCTCTGGGCCATCGAAATCAAACGCAGCCTTGCCCCCAAGGTTGGGCGCGGATTCCATCATGCGTGCGAGGATCTCAATCCGGAGCGTCGGATCGTCATCTATCCCGGTCAGGAGTCTTACCCTCTGAAGAACGAGCTCACCGCGATGACGCTGCCAGACCTTGGCCACGATCTCTTGGCGGCGACATGATCGAGCCGTCTCGAGATCTCCCGGCGCGCGTCACCATCGCGGATGGTTTATGCCCTGCTCTCGCCAGACGATCACGGCATAAGGTGAAAACAGACTTCGGGACGCGGAACACACCACCGGATCAGGACCGCAAGCGAGCCAGTTAAAAGGAGAAGACCCATGCGCGCGATATCCCTCAACATCATCACAGCCGCTGCGCTCCTGTCCTCCACCGCACTTGTCTTGGCGCAAGATTCTGGCGGCACTGGTGGGTTTCCGGGCTTCGGAACACCGCGGGAGGCAAGGGATGACGCCCCGAAGCCGAGTGATGCGCCCTCAAGCGGCTTGGCGATCCAGACCGTCGATGACAGTCCTGCGATGGCCGGGTTCCCTGAAGGGACTGCGCTCGACATCCTCGGTGTCGAGCTCGGGATGACGCCGGATGAAGTTCGCGCCGCCTATACCGGCCCAGGTCGTTTCGCCAGTCTGGCCGCGAACGACGTATTTGCCACCAATGCCGAGAACGCTTCCGAGGTTCGGTTTCAATATCCGAGCAAGATGGAGGCGGCCTACCCAATGGCGCTTTACAGCGGCGTCAGGCCCGGCGAGACGCCCGGAAGCAACCTCGTTACTGCCTGGTTCGGTTCCGAAGCGATTGGTGGCCGTGCCTACAGGATCATTCGCCGCTTCGTGCCGGCCAATGACGAGCCGATTAGCGTCGAAGCTTACAAGCAGCAAATCATTGCCAAGTACGGGGAACCATCTGGGGTTGATAAGTTTCCCAACACCCTTGTCTGGCAATTCATCGACTCGGAAAAATCCACGCTACCAGGTTGGCCTTATACTATTAATCAAGACCTAAGCATCGCCACATACCGTGACGATAACAGAAACTATAAAGAAACGAAGGTTCCGCCATGCTATTACTCATTATCCGAATGGATACAGCAAGCGGGAATCTATCCTGAATACAAGTATCTTCCAAATCGTGACTATCTGTACGAGCAATGCACAGGCGGTCTTTATGTCAACTTGAGAGGTCGGGAGCGGCTTGAGAGCGCGGTCTTCATTGCCGTCGACCATCAGCGGGCTCTCGCAAATGCCGACGAGCTTGACCGGGTGATCAACGAGCGGCTTCAGACCGACACCGGTGCGGTCAGCGTGCCTCGTCTATGAGCCGGTCGGATGATGCGTCCAGAGAGCGAGAGTGCTGATGGCTTGAATGGTGAAAGAGCGGCTTGAGAGGAGAGAGGCATGGGAGTATTTCGTTGGGCTGCCCCTCACAAAGGGCCAAGCACTCATCTCACCACTGTTGAGCGAAGGACCCGAATGATCGTCTATGGCACGCTCTACGTGCTGTTTCTGTTGCCCATCCTTCTATTCGGAATCATCATCGGATTTTCAGGTCCCTGGGCTCTCGTTCATATTCTCAGCAACCCCTATGGATTTGTAGATTTCTACCAGGGAGCCAATCACGAATTGCGCATGATCCTGGATTTGGTCGGCATGATCTTAGCCGTCTGCATGACGAGCGTTCTGGTGTTGAAGCTCCGGTTCTTCACCTGATCGCTCGTTGGACTCGAGATTGCCGATGTTTGCCACGGACCCGACCGAGCCGCTGCCAGCCCCGCTGATCTCAGGCGTCGCGCCCGATCTGCTTAGGCTTCGACCCGGCGTCCGGTTTTGGCCCTTGAAGCGTTCCCTGCCCTTTCGAACCGAGGGCTCGGCCCACTTGCCCTGTGGCGCTCGCCGTTCCCAAGGCCGCAACCCGCGTCCTCTCGGCTGTCTTGCTGTCGAGATCGTCGCCGATGTTGTCGAACCAGCGGAACACGCGGCCCGGAAACTCGCCGATCAGGCTGAACGAGCGCTCCAGAATAATGACGTAAACGAAGCCGAGAAACAGCACGACGATGAAGATCCCGATGAACCAGATCGGCGACAGCCAGGAGTCGGCCGAAAGCGATTGGGCGGAGGTCAGGGCGTAGTAGAAGCCGCCGTTGATCAATGTTCCGGTGATCCGGAATATGACCATCCCAACGATGAACCCCATCAGCATCAAAAGCGGCGTGAGGAACAACGCGAGCAACATCGTGTAGCCGCGTCGGGCGGCGCGGCCAGACATGCCCTCATTGTCCATCGTCAGATGCGCGATCGCCCACAAGGGGCCGGCAAAGATCGCTTCCACGACCAAGAGAAAGAAAGCCGAGACCGCGATGACCCACATGACGGTCGGGATCATCGGCAGGATGAAGGACAAGAACGCCCCGGCCAAGGCTGTGCCGCTGATGATCCATCCCAGCACCTGACCGATGAACAGGACCGCGTTGCCGGCGATCGGAATGGCCGCCAACGCACCAAGCGCGAGAAGAGCTGTCACGCACGCAGTGGCGAGAACGTTTCCGAGCGTCACCAATGACAGCAGCGGATCATCGTTGCCGTCGATCGGGTTCAGGTACTCGAAGGCTTGGAACATCGTCCCGGCCGAAGGAAGATAATTGGTCATATCGCCGCCACTGTCGGCAAAGACCTGCCGTTCGTTGGTGAAAGCGCGAAGGCCGCTGCGGGTGACGGATTCATTCCACCATCCGACACTGATGTTATAGGTGTTGGTGATCTCCGAAAGGAACTCGGCGGCGCTAGAGTTGGGGTCGCTGAATGGGTTCCACCAGCTCGTCATCTGGGTGCGTACCGAGTTGAAGGTCGCCCCTCCAGGGTTGGCGCTCGCGCCGATCGCGTCACCCGGTTCCATTTCCGGCATCATCCGCTGCACCGCCGCGGCGTCGGCCGAGAAGCGGGCAATCAACTGATAATAGAACCCGGCCTGGCTCCAACCGCCAGACTTCAGATTGCCGGCGAGCTGAGTGTCCATCGAACTCGTCTGGACGCCGGTTTCCGTCAGACTGTCCGTGGCAGCCTGCGAGGCCAGTTCGTCTGTCTTGTCGACGAGCGGAGCGAGGATTGCTTGATGCGCGACGCGCCATTCCGTGAGGAGGGCCTTTAGATCCGCGGATTGCGGAAGCTCATTTCGGAGACCGGCTGCCTCCGCTACATCGTACGCACTTTTTTGCATTTTCGTCTGCAACGCACTGATCGCCGCCTTCATTCCGGCTTCCCATTGCGCGTAAGTTGTCCCGGCCGCATTGGCCACCCGCTCAAAACCACCGGTCTCGCCGGGCAGATTGATTGTTCCGCAGGTCCCTTGGCGACCGCTCAGCGAATATAAGTACACAGCCGGCGATCGGCCCGGCACCCAACCGCCGACCATTTGTTCAAGATCACCAGCCTTGCCGACTTCGACGTTATAGGCTTCCTTGCAGATCTCCATGCGATAGAGCGCCTGGATGAACTGGGCGTCTTGGCTGACGTAGTCGGGAGCCGCAACCGGTATGCGATCCTCGATAATCGCGTCGACCGCCTCGTCCCAGAAGAACGACGCCGTCGCCGTGCCGGCATTGACCACGTAGGCGATCCCGTATTGGACGCCGTTGTAGCCGTGGGCGACCGGGATCAGCAGGGCGGCCGCCAGCAGCGTACGCAGCGGCACCCAAAGCGAGGAATGGCGGTTGCCGAAGGCCGATCCGTCGTGCGCTGTCTCGGTGACAGCGACCACGACGTTGTAAACAAACAGGAGCGCACCGATCGCGAAGAACAGGACGTTAAAGTTGCCGATCAGCATGGAGACCAGCGTCTCCTCGGCGCCCGCCAGCTCGCCCGTGACCGGAAACAGCGGCCCGAAGATCATGTTCAGAAATTCGTTGGTCTGGGGATCGCCCCGCCCAAGAAAGATATCCGCCAGATCGATCTCCTGCGCATGGCTAGCGCCGGCGCTGGCCAAGAGGATCGACAGGGAGCCGAGGGCGCGCTTCATCGGCTCAATCCTTCTCGATGATCTGCATGTTCCGGGGCAGGCGATGGTTGGCGTATTCGGCGAGCGAGCCGAAGCGGCCCTGGATGATCTGCCATGCACGGAAGTCCGCGACGAAACTCTTGGTGATGAAGATCAGCGCCGCGAACGCCAGCCCGACGATCAGCTGCCAGGACATGAAGCCGAAGACCCACGACCCGATGAAGGCGGCGCCGGCGGCCGACGCGAACACCGAGTAAAGCCCGCGTTCGCGCTCCCAGCGCCAAAGCGATTCCTCAACCTCGCGGGCAGAGAGTTTGTCTGCCTCGACGCGAAAGCGGCTGATACCGCCATCGGGATCGCGGCCGTGAAAGCCACGCCGATCAAAGCGCTTCGGCCGGAACGCCTTGTCGACCGTCGCCCGTCCGGGCAAGAAGGCCGACAGCAGATGACCCATCGTTGAGAAGCCGCCGATGCGCCTGAGGCCCGAGAACCGGCTGCGTTTGTCTTTGTCGCTCATGGACCTGGTCCCGGTCCAGACGCTGCCGCCGTCGTCACCGGCATCGCCGTCGAGCGGGAATCCTGGGCATCGACCCGCATCGAGAGGTCGGTGGCGATCGCGGCCGCGACCTTCTTTTCGAGATCGAAGCGCATCCAGTTGATGTGCAAATTGAGAGCGTTGGTCAGCGCGATCTCGCGATTGACCGCCTCCGGCGACATGTTCGCCAGCTCCTGGTGCCATTGCGGATTGTGGAAGCGGCTGTGGACGAAGATGTCCATGACTTGCTGCGTCGAGATGACGTCGCCGATCTCGCTCGGATAGGAGTCGGGCGCGGCGTTCCTCGCCCACTCCACGAGGCCGTCGCCGCCGGTGGGGGCCGCCAGATTGCCGAGATAGCCGTAGATGTTGCGCGCGGCCGAGCGGCGGGCCTTGTCGATCTGACGGGAGGCGAGCTGTGCGCGACCCGCCGGCGTCGTGCCCTCGTTGTCGGTCAGCGGCTTGCCCGGTGTGGGATCGATGATGTTCGCCTCGAGGCGAAGAAGAGCCTTCTGAACTTCCTCGTCGGTCGTATCGAGGGTCAACATGTCGGTGTAGAGCCGCTGGTCCGTCGTCGGATCGAGAACGCCGGCAACGCCCTTGTACTCGTCGCGATCGCGCACGATCCCCGAGGCGATCGCCATGCCTCCGAGGATGACCTCGTCGCCGGCGGGGGCGTTACCGTCGGAGCGGTTGCGCCCGGCGTTGATGACGTCGTTGCCGCTGAGCCCGACCGCGCTGCCCTGAGCGCCGCCGAGCTGCATGATGCCGGACAGGTCGACGCAGGCCGAGGCGGCGGGATCGTACCGGCCGCCTTCAGCCTCGGCGCGCGCCAACTGGCGCTGGCGGATCGTCTCGTTGAGCTGCGCGGCTTCTTCCACCCGCTGCTGGCTTTTCGCCGTGCGAGTCTGGTAGCCGGAAAGCTGCTGCGTGCCCTGCGTCAGGGCTTGAACGATGGCGTTCTGCGCTTGGCCGACGGCCTGCGTCACGGACTTGCGGTTCTGGTCGACGCGACGCCCGAAATCCTGCTGGAGATTGCGAACAGCCCCGACGACGCAACTATCGCACTGAGCAAGGCTGGGGACGCTCGTCGCCATCAGCGCGCCGCCGGTGAGGAGACCGGCGAACACCCCATGGCGAGCAAAACTGGCAAGGCGGCTCATTGGCCTTCTCCGTAAAGCTCGCGATAAGTGCGCTGGAGCGTCGAGCCCTCGTTCATGTCGTAGGGCTGCTCCATGAAGACCTGGCCGCGCGAGCCGAAGCCCGGTTGCGGCGCCTCGATTGAGATGGTGGCCTCGCTGCTGCCGCCGTCGAAACCGGGTATGCCGAGATTGTCGAAGGTGGGCAGTTGCAACGCCGCCGTCAGTGGCTCCGTGACCTTGCCCCATGCCTCCTGGGCGAAGCCGCAGAGCTGGTCCTCGGCGCCGGAGACGGCACTGTCCAGGATCTGATTGATGTTCGGCAGGGTGATAAGGGTGTCGAGATTGACCGAGAAGAGATCGTCGAGGCAGCCGAGTTGGCTGATCGACTCCGGCAGTTTCAGCGCCGCTTCGGCACGTTTGACCTCGGCATCGATGCCGGCGCGAATGGCCTCGGTCAGGCTGGACGAAACGTCGGGATTGCAGCCGGCGTCAGCGCCCTTGAACATCTGCGAAATCTGATCGCCGATCCCTTGCGCCTGAACCGGCGTCGCCGCGACCGCCACCGTCAGCATCGACATGACAATGCGCATCATAGATCCCCTCCTCCAAGCGTCTGCCGTTCGCCCTGGAACGGCTGCATCTCTTCAATGAGCGTCGGCCGCTTCGAGCCGAAGCCCGGAAACCCTGCGGTGCCGCTATACATGCCGTCCTGGCCGTAGCCGCCGGCGACCATCGAGCCGCCCGAGCCGCCATCCCAGGACGAGCCAGCGGCGTCGGCCATGCGGCCCAGCAGGTAGTTGTTCAGCTCGGCGTAGGAGGAGAAGCCATTGGCGGTGACGAAATTCCACGGCAGCGCCGAGGCGTCGAACCCCGCCTGAACCCATTTGTTCGTGCCCCCGGCACCGAGAAAGTGCGACATCGACAAGAGGCCGTTTTGCGTCACCGGCGCGCCTTCGATGGTGCTGCCGACAGCGCCGCGTGTCGAGCTCGTCAACGAGGACCAGTTGCGATTGGTGAAGCGGTTGAACCCTTCGTCCTGCAGGCGATGGCCGGCGTCCGAGTGGCGAAGGTCGTTCACCGAGCTGATGCCCTTCGAGCGCGACTCGGCCGAGAAGGAATAGCTCGACCATTCCTTCTTCGAGCCGCTGGTGTAGTTCAAATAGCCGAGGTCGGCGAAGGTTGACGGGATGAATTGATATCGTCCCAAAGCCTTGGTGTGACCGCCGTGGTTGAACACCGCATAGTCG
The DNA here is from genome assembly GCF_036549495.1 of Aurantimonas sp. C2-5-R2. NCBI lineage: Bacteria > Pseudomonadati > Pseudomonadota > Alphaproteobacteria > Hyphomicrobiales > Aurantimonadaceae > Aurantimonas > Aurantimonas sp. C2-5-R2. Next base: position 20,968 of record NZ_JAZHLJ010000035.1, on the reverse strand, counting down.
CCACCGCTCTCCGCGCCGGTGATGTGATCGAGATAGTCTGCGCTGGCGGGAACGATCAGACTGAGCGCCAGGGTGAAGGCAAGCAGGCGCCTCATCGCGGGTCTCCGGCATAGGTGATGGCTTCAGGCTGAAACTCGAAGGCGGTTTCGCCGGTCTTCGGGCTAATGACGGCGATCGTCTCCATCGTGGAGACCTCCACCATCCTGTAGCCGTCTATGTCGCGCTCCCCCATCCCGACCCGAACGTCCGGCCCGAGCGAAAGCGTCGAGTGCATCAGCTCGTCGCCGTCGAGTAACAGCACCGGGCATGGGCCATTGCCGCAATAGGGCGTGCCCTGGATGAAGACGACGGCCTCATCGCCGCTCTTGAGATCGAGATCGGCGACATCGATCGAGGGCGGCGGCGCCGTCTCGGCCAGCACCATGTTCTCGTTGATCCAGTCGGTGACGATTTGGCGCTCGGCCTCGCTCGGCTCGCGATAGGCGGGAACCTCGCCGAGGAGACCGGGCACGTAGGCGCTGCCGTCCCAGGTCCATTCGCGGTTCCCATGCACGACGGACTTCAGGCCGGTATCGGGATTGATCGGCCCGAGGCCGATGGTCTGGCCTCGCTCGCGCCAGATTTCGGCCCAGGCGCCATCGACGAAGTATAACAGCCCCACCTGGCAGGACTCGCCACACACCTCGGAATCGCCGAGCTGGATGGCGATCTGGTCGTTCTCCTCGCTCGAGGGCGGGCGCAGCCACAGGCGTTTGGCGGCGACATGGGCGAACTCTTTCCCATACATCTCGCGCACGATGCTCGTTGCGACGCGATCAGGGGAGTCGAAGGTGATTGTCTCGGTTTCGCCGACTTGGGCGCTTGCGGACCCGATGCAGGCCGCCAGAAACCCCGTCACCCACCAGCGTCTGGCACACATCAACTGGCCTCCCTCACAAGCTCGTCCGCCAGGTTCTTCAGGACATTGCCGCGCTCGGCGTCGCTGATCGCGGTGCCGCGATCCTCCAGATCGGCCAGGCGTCGCTCGATCGCCCCCTTGGCGCTGCCTTCGGGAAACCGCCGCGCCAGCAGGCGCCGCGCGGCCTTGGAGCCGAGGCGGTCGTAGAGCATCCCGCGCAGGGCGGCGTCCTCGGCCGTGGTCGACAGCGCCCACAGCTCGATCGGACCGAGCGTGTTGATCAGCTCCTGGACGTAGGTCCCAGAGCGCAGCGTCATCATCGCCAGCACCGGAGCCCCCTCCCCGTCGATCGGCCCGCGCAGCCCGCGCATGACCTCCTTCACCGACGGCCCGAGATTGTAGATCGCGCAGGTCTGCTCGCGGGAACGTTCGGTTGGGACGTTGCAGAACCAGAAATTCGAGGCGAGCTCCTGGATCGAGTTATCAAAGTCCTCCAGAAGTTGGCTCGCCAGGGTGATCTGCACGCCCGCCTTGCGGCCGACGCGCACGTCCTGGACCACCTGGTCGCGAATGCCCAAACCCCCGGTGAGATGATACTCGTCAAAGCAGAGGCGTTTGGGCATCTGCTTGTTGTTCTCGACCCGGCTGATGTGCAGATCGCGGTAGAGTTGCGACACGGCGAGGCCACGGATCTCGTCGGCATCAAGCCAGAAATCCGACGTCACGGCCTGACGCGCCATCATGTACATGATGGCCGTCTGGCGCTTGGCCTGCGGCCCGGAGGTAGCCGTCACATCCGCCAGATCGAAAGCGATGACGCGGGCGTTCGACAAGTCGAAGCGCGTCACCTTCGCTAAGATTGGAAACCCGCGGGTGGCGCTGGTGATCATCCGCTGGAACGCCTTCAGCAGGGTCTCGCCGAGCGGCGTGCGCATCTCGTTGAATACTTCCGTGACGGTTGTCTGGTTCGCCATCATCACCAGGTCCCCGAGAACCGGGACGGCAAAGCGCTGCGCCAGCGCGGCTTCGTGCAGCCGGCCCTTCTCGGCGAGGAAGTCGGTGACTTCCCACCAACTCGCCTGCTCGTCGGCCTCGAAGCCCAGGCTTTTCAGCGCTGCGTCGACCTCGAAGCTTTCGGTCGCGCCGTACTTCTTGGGAAAACGCTGATCAGAGAGATGGTCGTAGATCGCATCGATCGTCGCGGCCGCGATCTGCGAGACGCCGTCATAAGCGTTGTCTTCGCCGTCCGGCGTGCAGATCAGCGTGATCAGATTGATCAGGAACGCCCGCTCGTGGGACAGCGGAAACCGCAACCCGAGCTGCGTGTCGAAAGGATTGACCGCGAAGCGGTCCTCCATGCGCAGCCGGTGATAAACCGCCTCGTGACGGCGCTCGACCGGCAGGGCGTCGCGGATGAGGCTGATGAGGCCGGCGCTGGAAGGGCCGATGTCGATGATCGAAATGCGCGGTAAGATCCCGCTGTCCTTGTCGGACCGACCGGACTGCCGCGACAGCGCCACGCCAAGATTGATCGTGTTCATCAACACGGATTTTCCCGAGCCCGGTGTGCCGACGATCACGTCGACCCAGGACATTTGCAGCGACGAGCCGGGCTGATACGGCCACAGCTTGCCGTCGCGGGTGCGCATCAGGACGGCGCCCTTCTTCCAGGGGCTGGCAGGCCGCGCCAGCGGCGCCATCGCCAGCACCTCCATCATCGAGGCGGAGGCCGCCGGCGCCGTCGACCCCGCCGAGATCCCGAGCGAGGACGACATCACCGCCTCGAGCGGATCGCCGATGAGACCGTCCGTCTGACAGTTGCCCCAGCGCTCGACGGTGCGGCGCAGCAGCGACACATGCCGGCGCAGCAGCGCCTCTTCGCCCTTCGGGCACCAAGCGGCAAAGCTGGTGCGCCAACGCACGACGTTGTCGCCTGCGCCGTGGCCCTGGCGCAGACGGGCAAAGGCGTTGCGGATGCGCTGGTTGGAGATCGGCGCGGTCCAGGCGAAGAGGTTGGTGTATTGCTCCTTGAAGACCTGGCCCTGGAAGCCGCCGGCGTCGATCATCATCGAACAGCGCCAGGCGATGCGCTCATTGCCGTCGAGGACACGCCGGATGAGCTGGTTGAACTCGACGACGACCTCCGGACCGACGACGATGTCAAAGGCGGAGAAGACGTAGTTGCCGAGCTGCACCGTCGAATGGTCGAGGACCTCCGCGTGCTCGGACATGATCTGTCGCGACAGCAGCGGCCAGAGGAGGTTGGAGACGTCGCCCTTGGTTAGCTCGCGATGCTCGCTCGGCAGACGCGCGCGCACGTAGTCGCCGGGAAGTGTTCCTTTCCAAGCCTTGCCTTCGGGCATGAAGCCGGGATTTTGCACCCCCTTCATCACCGAAAGGGCTTCATAGGTGTTGAGGCGTTCCAGGATGATGCCGACCAGCGAAAACTCGCGCTCAAGCGCCTCCGAGACGCTTGAATGGCGCGTCACCAGCGCATCGAGGGCGATCCCCGGGAACTGGCCGCTGGCGATTGGCGGCGAGCCTTTCAGATCCGCGGAGATCCTTGTGGCTGCTTCCTTCGACTCCGCCTTGGTCAGCAGCGAGGGGCGCGACCACAGCGCCAGATAGCAGCGTTCGCCGGACAGCCGCTTCGGCAAAAGCGTGCGACGTTCTCCGAGGAGGTCCTCCAGATCGAGGTCGGTGTCCTTGGCGATGCGGCTGGTTTCAAGGGTCGCCTGATCGATCTCGGCAACCCCGAGACCCGGCGCGTGCGAGAACCAAAACTGCAGCGAGTGCCCCGGCACGGCGAAATACGCCGACAGGGCGATGCGCAGCCGGTCGACGGCCTCGCTGACCTCCACCGGCCCTGGCAGCGACCGGAACCCGTCGAGTTCGAAGACGGTCACAAGACTTCCGTCGTCGGCCACGAACGTGTCGCGGTCCTCCGTCGTCACCAGACGGCAGTAGCCGTCGAGGGACTTGCGGAAGACCGAACGACCGAGGAAGGCGGCAACGCCGTCGATGACCGACATCGACTAGTTGATGCTCCGGAGCTGGCCACCGATTTCCGACGTCTCGCCGCCCGTTCCGAAGAACGTCTCGACATTGAGGCCGAGAAACGTCGGCAGCGCGATCAGCACCGCAGCGACGATGCCCCATTTAACCGCAGCCGCCGGCGACGAGGCGGGATCGTGGGGGTTCTTGTTGTTCTTCACCAGCGTCATCACCGTGAAGATCGCGGCGACGACGCCGAGGATGAACGCGCCGGCGAGAAGCAGATCGCCGACAGGGCCGAGAAGGCCCTCGTTGAGGTTCTCGGCAACGCCGCCAAGACCGCCGTCCTGCGCAAAGGCCGATGATGTTGCGGCGCCGAGAATGACGCTGGAAAGGCTCAGTTTCCTGATCATGATGCGGTATCCTTGTCCTCTTGAGTTATCCAACCACCAGGTCCTCGATCATCCCCACGAACATGACGATGTTCATGGCCAGGACACCGCCGACGAGATGCGTGGCGCCTTTTCCAACCAGCCCGTTGCCTGGACGAACGGGAGCCTGATTGAGCAGGAACAGCCCGCGGACGAAGCCGAGCAGGCCGAAGAATTGAACGCAGCGCAGGAGCGCGATGACGATCTCGCGCGCCTGGTCGTGCGAAACGGGTTCGAGCATGTCGGGTGCGTAGGCGAAGATCTCGGAGGCCGCCGGCGCGGTAGGCTGCGCGAAGAAGGTCTGGAGAAAGCTGGAGATCGAGGTCGGCAGCGAGATCAAGAGCGCGCCGACGATCAAATGGACGTAGATGCTGGTCTTGACGCCGGTGCCGGCATAACGCGTTTCCACATCGCCGTAGCTGCCGGCAATCATGACACCCCGGACGATCAGGGTGATGCCGGCGATCAGACAGAAGGCGACCACCAGCGAGATGAAGCTGGGAAGAATGCCGACGGCGCGTTGAATGAAGTCGGCGAAACCCTGCATCAGTCGACCATCCGCTCCGCGGCGTCCGGATCATCCTGGGTTGCGTCGGCCGCCACCTCTTCGACCGCCACCTCTTCGGCTTCTCCCGGTGCGGTGGTGGGCTTGGTCACCAGCGAATGCCGCGCCCGCGTCATGAGGGGCTCCGATTCCTCGGGCTGCATCCGAGCATCGAGCATCTCACTGTCATAGGAGGGATCGCCGGACATCGATGCCGGCTCCACCATCTCGCCAGTCAGGATGTCGACGACGTTCTGCCGCAACACCTCATCGCGACCCTGCAGGACGCGTAGCCGGTCGATCACGCGCTGCAAAACGCCGTCACTTCCCATCAGCGACGCCATATCCCGGGACAATCGGGCGTTCTCGCCTTCGAGATACGCCACCCGCTGTTTCAGCTCGGTGACGCTGGCCGGGCGCGGCGTCTGCGGCACCGCCGATGACACATTGGCAGTCGCGCTGGGCCAAAGGGGCTCACTTGAGCCAGATGGCAGGGCTGCCGAGAGTCCCACAGAAACGGCGCTACCTATTACGAGTGTAACGGCGCAGAAAATAAACAGAAATTGCTTAGTAACACCGTCGCCGCTGTAGTGTTCACTCCGCGTATCGGCCCAACGACCGCTCTGATCCATTCTAGTTATTGTCCCCTCTTGCAACACTCGCTTTTCGTGCTATGCAAATCGACATAGAACAATCCACAATCGTTTTCGAATTTAAGATCATTAGCATGCAATGCCCTGGAGTGCCGCCGATGCTAAAATCCCTAGCCCTGTTGCTTCTAACCCTCAGCGCAACGTCGGCCGCTGCGCAGATCGCCGGGGGGTTGGACGGAATCCTCGCAGCAAGAACCACGTCGGCGCAACCGGAAAGTGTTGCTCCCTTGCCGTTTTATCCGGGCGCGCGATCTGTCGCACCCCTGATGGACATCGCCGGGATGAGGGCTTGGACCGTCATCGACGCGACCGGCAAACGAGCTCTTGCCCTCACCACGCCAGACGGCCTGACCATTGTCGGAGACGTCTATGGTCCGCAGGGCCAGAACCTTTCGGACGCCCTTCTAGGTGTGAGCCAACCCGCCTATCAGACACCCCTCGCGTCACGACCCGCCCCCAGCGCACCAGCGGGTTCAGCCCCGGATGCGCTACCCTTCGTCGATAACAATCAAAGCGCGGCCGCTCGCGATGCCGGCGCGGTCGACGATGCCCCGACCGCCACTGGCACAATGCCCAGCACCACCGCGACGCAGAGCGAAGCGGGCATCAGCGTCCTGACTGGCGCCAGCCCCGTCCCGACGCTGTCGGCGCCCGAAACCGGTTCGCGTCCGAGTAGCGGATCGGTCACACAGGCCGACAATCTGCTGAAGGCCGAAACCGTCGACGAGCTTCTCGTCCAGGCCGCAACGACTGCCGTCTGGTTTCCCGCCGCACCGGCCAAGCCGAACGCGCCGGTGATCTATTTTCTCGCGGACCCGACCTGCGCCCATTGCGCGCGCGCCACGGAAGAGCTCGCCCCCCAGGTTCGCGCCGGAGACATCGATCTCCGCATCATCCTGTCGCCGATCCTCAGCCGCGACGCTGTCTATCAGGCCGCCACGCTCATCCAGAGCGACGATCCGGGCCGCGACTTCCTCGCCCATGCTCTCGCGCGCTTCAGCTCGGCCGGGAGCCAGTTAGAGGTGCTCAAGCCGACCGAGATCAACCCCGACGTCGTGCGCGGCCTCCAGCGGAACGTCGAATGGGCGAGGACCAACGGGGTACAGGGCGTCCCGTTCTGGATCTACGACACGGCCGAGGGCGCCAAGGTCGACTTCGGCGCCGTCAAACCGGAGATGCTCGAACAAGCCATCGCCATCCCGGAAATGCAGGCCGCCCAATGAGCACCACCAGCGGATACGGCAATGCCGAGAGCATCCTGGTTCGGGCCGGCACCTGGAAGACCGCCTTCAAGGCGATGACGCTCTTTGCGGGACTGATGACCGTCGTCGCGACCGGAGCCACAGCGACGGCTGTCTACCTCGCCCTGGAGCGCCCGGAACCTCGCTACTTCGCAACCACGAACGAGGGCCAGATCCAGCCGCTGATCCCGCTCGATCGCCCACATTTATCAGCGGCCGCCGTCTCGAACTTCGCCGTCAACGCCGTCACCGCGTCGCTGACCTACTCGTTCGATCAATACCGCCCGCAGTTCCAGGACGCGCAGCAATGGTTCACCCAGCCCGCTGGCTGGAACAGCTTCGTCGGAGCGGTCGACGAGTCTGGAATGCTCGATCTCGTACGCGAACGACGCTTCAACTCCAGCGCGGTGGCGCAAAACGCCGTCATCACCACACAGGGCATCAACGCCAGCGGTATCTATGAGTGGGTCGTGCAGATGCCGGTGCGCATCACCTACCAGTCGGCCTCCGAACTCAGCGGCCAGACCATCCTCGTCACCGTCCGCTTGTCGCGTCTCCAGACTTACCAATCACCCTACGCGATGGCCATCAGCCAGTACGTTGCCGCACCGGGATCTTGACCAATGCACCCTCGCACCACAGTCAGCATCCTCGCCCTTTGCCTGGCGTTCTTTGCGCTGGCGACACCCGCTCAGGCGCAAGAACCCGGCGTCACCGTCGACGACAGCGGCGCGATCGTGCGGGGCGGCCAGCCTGGACCGGCAGACGGGATCTCCAACCAACCCGCAGCCGTACAATCAGGCGGGGCCGGTCAGCTTGACCTTCAGCCCGGACCGATCCCCGGTGTCAACGGTCTCCTGAACTCGCTCGACGATTTGGACCGGCCGCTTTCACCGGAAGAGATCACCGCCTATGGCGTGACGCTGCAACAGCAGATCCCGCTCTCGCCCGAGTTGATCCGGGACTATCGCCGCCGCCTCAATGAAAGCGAGCGCGCCGCGGCCGCCCCGCCCACCGGCCAGCGGCCGCAGGCCTTGAGCAAGGCGATCCGCGTGTCGTTGAGCGCGGCTGGCCCCACGCCCCAGGTCTATACCTCGCCCGGCACCGTCTCCGTCGTCTCCTTCTTTGATGAGACTGGCGCGCCCTGGCCGGTGGCCAGCTTCGTGATCGGCCGCGAGAACGAGTTTCAGGTCTATGCCATGCAGGAAGGCTCGAACCAGCTCGCTATCGCGCCTCTCGTAACGCACGGCTACAGCAACCTTGCCATCACACTTGTCGATGAGGATCAGCCGCTCGTTATCGACCTCGAAACCAATGAGCAGGCGACGCACTACCGGCTGGATATGTCGCTCGACGACCTCGGCCCGAATGCCGAGGCGCCGCTTGTCCAGGCAAGCGCGCCGCGTAGCACCGCCTCGGACGACATCATGATGGCTTTCGTCCAGGGCGCCGGCATTCCCAACAACGCCATACCCCTCGGGACGGACGACGGCGACGTCGCCGCGTGGAGCTACGGGGACAACCTTTACATCCGCACCAATCAGACGCTGATCTCGCCGTCGTGGTCGGCGTCCCTGTCCGGCCCCGGCGGCATTAAAGCTTACCGCCTCAGACCCGCCCCCGTCGCGCTGATCACTCGAAATGGCCGCGTGACCCGAGTTAGGATCAGCCAATGACCAACGAACACAACGCCAACGACGCCAACGACGCCAACAACGTGGCCGACGATGCCGTCATTATCGAGAGCCCGAGCGAGCAACCCGCATCGGACGCATCAGCGTCCACTCACCGGTCGTCACCGATCGGCGTGACGCGCACCCGGCACAAGAGCCGCGCGCCCGCGATCCTGGGCGGAGCGCTTGTCATCTCCGCCGTCGCCGGCGTCGCCTACAGCATGTCCGGCGGGGACCCGATCCTCGCCTCGCGCATGACCCGCGGTCCCACCACGATCGACGGTACGCCCGCGGGCGAGCAGCTCGCTTCCTCGGACTTTTACCGGCAGACGCTCAACGTCGCGAACAACGCCGGGGCAGAACTTGCCGCGGCCACCGACACCCAATCATTCATGTCGACGCCGGACGAACCCGTCCAGCAGCGCGATCCGGTCGACGACAGTCAGCCCATCGTGGTGACGGCGCCAAAGCTCCCTCCCGCCAACGAGCGGCCGCAGCGCGAGGCCCAAGTTCGCACCGAGACCAAGACCGTCTATGTCGACCGCCCGGTGGCCACCGCCGCGACGCCCACCGACTGGTCCGCCCTCGAGGGCCTGACTCAGGCGATGGCCAACCAACAGGAAAAGCTTGAACAGTCTTGGGCCCCCGGCCAGACGAGGAAGGAGGTTGTCGTCACCCAGGAACTCTACGCAGCGCCTGACGGCCAAGCGGTCGGGGTGGAAGTTGGAGCGGGCAGGCCAAACCCGACCGTCGGCCAGACCTATCAAGCCGACCTCTCGACCTCCCTGCCCTACTTCACCGGTCGCCAAGAGAGCGAGCCGTCGCTTCCTGTGGCAGTCGGCCGCCGCTTAAATAGCGGCCACCAGCCCCAGTCCGGCGACTTCTACGCCGCCGCCGGTGACGTTACCTTCGCCGTCCTGATCAATGGCTCTGACACCGATACCCCCGGCCCCGTTGTCGCCAAGATCGCCAAGGGGCCGCTCAAAGGCGCGCGTCTCATCGGCGGGTTCGCGCCCAACAGCGAAAACACCGCGATGATCGTGCAGTTCGACCGGGTGATCCTCGCTGACGGCACCAATCTAGAAACTTCGGCCTACGCGATCGATGCCAGCGACGCGACGCTGGCGGTGCGCTCCGATTACGACGCCCGCCTCCTCCAGCGCTATGGACCGAAGCTCGCGGGCGCATTCCTCAACGGCCTCGGCGAAGCGATCGGGCGCGCCGGCCAAACCCTTGTCCCACTCGGCCTCGGTGCCGGGATCGTTCAGGACGAACCATCAACCGAAGAGGCGATCTACTCCGGCCTCGGTGAAGTCGGCGGCCAACTCGCGGACGAGATCGAGGACATAGGCCCGGCTGGGCCGATCGTCAGGCTGAACGCTGGCAGCCTGGTCGGCATTCTCTTCACCGAAAACGTCTCTCGGCTCTAGACCATGCGGAACGGGAATAGCGTCTTCGGTGAGCCGATTCTCTGGCGCGACACGATGAAGACCCCGCGCCTGTTGATCTTCGACGCGCGCGTCATCGTCTTCGTCGCGCTCCTCGTTTTCCACCTGCGGGTCTGGACCGCCCTCCTCCTCGTCGCGGGCCTCATGGTGTTCTGGCTGATCGAACGCGCAGGCTTGCGGTTTCCGTCAGCCTTGCGTGCCTTGCGCTCCAGGATCGCCGGGCGGCAGCGCCCGGCCCGCGCAGCGCACCTTTATCGCTCCACCATCGACTTCGGATTCGAAGGCCACCCGCTGATCAAGCCCTCCGCCGCGCAACGCAGCTTCGCGTCGCGTCAGGCGAAGGTTGCCGCTCAGGCGATCGCGGCTGAACGGGGCTTGAAAAAACAGCCCAAGGACCGGACAGTGAAACGTCGCGCTCGCAAGGCCGTCATCCGCAAACCCAATATCGCTCCCGCCCCCTTACCGGCCGAATGACAGCGCCAGCGAGCGTTGCCGCTCGCTGGCGTCAAAGGCCGTCTGCGCCTCCAGATGGCGCTGCTTGACCGACTCAACCGTCTCCACGACACGCTGCCCCAGCCTCTGGCACGTCGATGCCGGATCGAGGGACGCGAGCTGCAACTCCATGCGCATCCGGTAATCCTGGGCAATGCTGATGTGGCGTCCCTCGTGCCAGCGCAGATAGGCCGAGAACCAGGCCCAGGCGCGTCTAGCCTCGTCGTCCCCCAGCTCAGGCGTGGTCCATTCCGGCAGACGGATGATGGCGGCGAGATCGACTGCCGCCGAACCAAGCCGACAGACCAGCCCATCCTTCTCATAGGTAAGGTTCGGCTCGAACGAGATCGTCGTGGAGGCCGCGCCATCGTCCAGGGTCGAAGCGCTCTCCGCCTGGCGAATGACCGCGGCCGTCAACTCCGGCAAAGTCGATCCCTCGACAACATAGGTCTCGACCGAGACACGCGTTCGGTCCTGGTCGGGAAAATCCTGGGCCGGGGCCGCCTGATTGAGGGCGATCACCGCCGAAGCTGCGACAGCAAGAGTGATGAGCAATCGGGCGGTCATATCAAAGGGTTAGGTTCGCAACTCTGTTCAACGTGATTGAGGATTTCGGCCCGTCGCCGAGGCGACCGCGCTCTATGCTTCGCACCAAGCCCGACAAGGTCGGGCTTGGCCCTCCGGGTGACGATCGCTCGGGCAGGCTGTGAACGCCCGTTTCGTATGCTGGACTGCTTCGCGAGCAGACGAATGCCGCGTGGACTTGGAATAGGCTAAGGTCCAGACAGACATCCAGCTCTAATGAACAGTAGTTCGGGGCTTGAGCCAAGGGAAGCAGTACATGAACTCCGACACAGGGGCGCTGCAACGTGATCGGGGGTCACAGTCCGCTTACGTTCAAGGAAAACGCAACACACTCGTTCTCGATGCGGTCCAGGCGGTTGTCGGCTCGGTGGAAGCTCGATGGAATCGGCACTCTTCTTGGTGCGGGACGTGGTGACGCTCAACTTGCGGCTCGTCCAATCGAGGGCTCCCATCACGGCGACCTTCTTGGCTTGGCCGGACGCCGGCACGCGCAGATCGGCACCGCGTTTGGCCCAGGCTCGGGCGAGGTAGGGATGCGTCAGCGCCGCGCTCTTGTCGGCGTAGAGCAACACGATATCCCCCGCCGTCGCCTGCTGTTTGCGCAGTTGGAGCCGCAGACCGACGCGCGCGATTTCGCCCGCGATCTGCCGGCCTTCCAGCGTGTGCCGCGGCCGTCGGAACCGGAATCCCCGTTTTTGCGCAGCACCTTGGAGAGCTGCGATCTGGAGATGGTGACGCCTTCGCGTTGCGCGATCTCGGCCGCAAGGCGGGCCAAAGTCCAGTTGGTCCTGTCCGCGACCGGCGCGCACAGAAGCAGTTCTGAGACCCTCAGCGCCGCCTCCGCCTTGAGCGCCGCGGGCCCCGGCGCAGGACTCGCCTTCAGCGCATCGACCCCGCCATGCAAGAAGTCGCTGCGCCACAGCCGCACCGTATCCTCGCGCACCCCGTACGCCTCCGCGATCCGCAGGCTGGTCCAGCCATCAAGCGTCAGCAGAACCGCACGCGCTCGATCCGCCTCGGCCCGATCAGCCCCGCCAGCCATCGCCTTCAGACCCGACTTCTGCTCGTCCGTCGCCGTCACACAAGATTCGCCCGCCATGCTGAACCTCCCAGAATCACCACCGCGATCGAATCACGAACAGTGTCCGTTGGGAAATCAGCGCAACTCTGCTTAGGGCGCGACAGCGCCCGATGAGTGCGCGAGTTCGCAAGGGAGACGCTGGGCTCAGCCATCGCTCTGCTCCCCTGCAATGAAGGGTCTGGCAATGCGAGCCGTTGAAGCCATTGACGTGCATCACGTCGCGGACCCGCCGTCCTCGGCCCGCCCGCTCGATTGACACGATGAGATCGACCGCCTCTCCGATCACGGCGTGCACCAATTGCTGGCCGGACTTCCGCCGTCAGCTGCCCGAGACGCCGAAACGCCGATAACGTGCTGCTGGAATGGATGGTCGTCGTCACCCCGCCCGGGTGGGCAGGTTTCCAGGCCTTGAGCAACGTCAGCGCAGCGCCATCGCGGACCTCGCCGGCGATGATCCGGTCGGGGCGCAGCCGCAGCCTCGCCATGTCCACGGCGTCGCTCGTATGAAGCACCACCGCGCTTTCTGCCGCGCACTGGATTTCGGCGGCATCCTCAAGGATGACGATCCGGTCCTGGGGCAAAGCGGCGACGATCTCGGCTCTCACCGCATCGGCGAGCGTCGTTTTGCCGGAGCCCGTGCCGCCGCAGATCACGATGTTCAAGCGGGCGGCGATCGCTTCGCGGATCGTAGCGGCCTGCGCCAGTGTCATGATCCCGTCGCGTACATAATCTTCGAGCGGGATGAGCCGAGAGGCCCGCTGGCGATCGTGAAGTTTGGCGCCGCGACCACCGGCGTCAACAGGGCCTTCGAACCGGTGCCCTCCAATCGGAAGCTCCCCCGAGATGATGGGCTGATCGCTGTCCGCTTCCGTCTGCAAGGCGTGGGCGACGCTGCCAATGATGATTTCGGCGGCGCCGGCTTCAAGATCTGCCAGCACCTCCATTCCCCCCCCCAACCGCTGGACGAACAGACGACAATCCGGATTGAGCATGATCTCGACGACGGAGCATCATCGAAGGCCGGGCAGATCGGCTCGCCCAGCGCGTCCCACAACTTGCGGATCAGACGGCCATAAGACGCACTGACGCTCGTTGCGGCCCTGCCTGGTCGCTCTCGATCCGCCTGCGGCTCGGCCGCGACATTGCCCGTCTCACGTTAGTTGCATCCCGCTTTGTCGACATCGCGGAATAAGATCGAAGTGGCACGGGCGGGTCACCCCGGCGTTTCTGCCGGGGTGACTACGCACGGTGAGTCGGGTCTGGCGCGGTGGGCAATCGTGTCCCGCCGCTCACCGAGGGGCGGGGGCGTCCGGATTGTCAGCTGACAATTCGCGGAAAAATATAAAACAAAACAAAGGCCTATAGGGAAACAACGCGTCGTTAGGAATTCGTTAACCTAATTTTTCTTGACCGACAGACAGAAGTCAGATCAATTTGCGGAAATTCACTCGATTGGCTCAGTTTTGCGACTTTCACGATGAACCCCAACGCAGCCGCGAATTCGCGACCAAAAGGAACCCAGGCGTTCGACGAAACGATCTGGGAAGATTCGCAGGCCTTGGGCTCTCAGCTCCAAGTCCTGCGCGAGCGCCTATTTCCGCCGGAAGCCAAAAAAGAGCTGCGTTCGTTCTCGACGGCTGAAACTGCAAAACTGATCGGCGTCACCGAAAGCTATATCAGGAATCTGGCAACGGACGAAGAGGGCCCGATCCCGGAGAAGGCGCATACCGGACGGCGCCGCTACACGCTCGAACAGGTCCACGCACTGCGGCAACACCTGACGAAGGGCAAGACGTCCTATGTGCCATGGCGCAAGGACGGCGAACACCTTCAGGTCATCGCGGTCACAAATTTCAAGGGTGGCTCCGGCAAGACCACCACCGCGACACATCTTGCGCAATATCTTGCCCTACATGGCCATCGCGTCCTGGCCGTCGACCTCGACCCGCAGGCGTCTATGTCGGCCCTATTCGGCTATCAGCCGGAATTCGACGTCGCCGACAATCAGACGCTTTATGGCGCGATTCGTTACGATGAGGAGCGCCGGCCGCTCTCCGAAATCGTGCGCAAGACCTATTTCGCGGGCCTTGATCTCGTGCCCGGCAATCTCGAACTGCACGAGTTCGAGCATGACACGCCGCGCGTCCTGGCGAGTGGCGAGCACGACGACGACGGTCTCTTCTTCATGCGGGTCGCGAGCGCATTACACAGCGTGGCGAACGATTACGACGTGGTAGTCATCGATTGTCCGCCGCAACTCGGCTTTCTGACCATGTCGGCGTTGTGCGCAGCGAGCGCCGTGCTGATCACCGTGCACCCCCAGATGCTCGATGTAGCCTCGATGAACCAGTTCCTGGCCATGACATCGCAATTGCTAACGGTGGTGCGCGATAATGGCGGCAACCTCGACTATGACTGGATGCGCTATCTGGTGACGCGGTATGAGCCAAATGACGGTCCGCAGAACCAGATCGCGGCCTTCCTGCGTAATTTGTTCGGCGAGCGCGTGCTCACACCGATGATGGTGAAATCGACGGCTATCTCCGATGCCGGTCTGTCAAAACAGACCGTCTATGAAGCCCCGCGCGAGTCGATGCACAGACAGACCTACGATCGCGCCATCGAGTCAATGGACGCCGTGAATGGAGACATCGAGAAGTTGATCCTGCAGGCTTGGGGAAGGGCGGCCAAATGAAGAAACCGGATGGAAGGGGCAGGGACATCCTTCAGGGCCTCGTCGCCGCCGGCAAGCCAGGGCTTCCGACCGAGGGGTCGCTGCCGCAAGCGCGACCCTCGGGCGCGGTCAAGGCGATGAGCCTCGGCCTCGATCGCCTGTCGGCCGAAGCAGCCCAGGCGAAAGCCTTGCGCGAGGAGCTTGCTAGCCGGGAGACGACCCAGGAACTCGATCCGGCTCTGTTCAGCCCCTCCATCGTTTCGGACCGGATTCCGTCGACCAGCGACAGCCGTTTCCAGGAGCTTAAGGCGGCGATCGCTGAGAACGGTCAGCAGATTCCGATCATCGCCCGCCAGCACCCAGTTGAAGATGGTCGCTATCAAATAGCCGCAGGTCACCGCCGCTGGCGTGTGGCGCAGGAACTGGGACTTAACGTCAAGGCGATCATCCGCAAGCTCTCCGACCAGGAAGTGGTCATCCTTCAGGGTCAGGAGAATGGGCCGCGCGAGGATCTGACCTTCGTCGAGCGGGCGCGGTTCGCCATACAGATGGAAAATCACGGCTTCGACCGCGATACCCTGTCAGCCGCCCTCAGCATCGACAAGCCCGAGGTCTCGCGGCTGCTGACGGTTGCGCAGGCACTGGGTGAGGACCTGATCGTGGCGATCGGGCCAGCGCCGAAGGTCGGCCGCCCCAGATGGCTCCAGCTCGTCAAAGGTCTACAACAGACCGGAGCACGCGACGCGCTGAACGAGTTGCTGACGTCTTCGGATTTTCGGAGCGCGGACAGCGATAGGCGCTTTACGCTCGCTCTGCAGATCGTTGGCCCGGGCAAGCGAACGGCCAAGCGCCGGCCCGTGTCCTCCGACCGTGTTGCTTGGGTCGAGAAGAAGGGCGGTAACATCCGCTTGGTCTCTGACAACGTCAGCTTCGCAAGCTTTCTCCAGCGCCGCTTCCCTGCGCTCCTCGATGAGTTCAGGAGCAGCCCTGAAGCCAAAACAAACAAGTCGTCGAAAGGAGCAACGCACTGAAAAGAAATCGCTTTCAGGGAAAATTGTCAGCTGACAATTTCTGGTCTGGCAGCGAAGGACAGGAACCCGGGCAAAAGAAAAAGGCCCCCGAAACGACATTCCGGAAGCCCTTCTCAAGTGTGGTAACAAGAGAATCGCACTTCCAGGAATCACAGTCAAGGCCCTCGGCCAGTGTGCGTCGGTTCGGCGAGCGGATTTCTATTGCCTAGCAATAGGTGAAGAAAGATGCAGACCCATTTATCAACGACGCCCTTCGGGCAGCGACCGATGACGCTTGGCATGATTGCAAGCCAGCGTGCCGCAAAGTCGACGCCTGAAGGTGCCAGTGTTCAGAAGTGGAAAGTGTTCCAGTCGATCCGGGAAGCCAAGGACTTGCTTGGCGCTACGGACCGATCGTTGGCTATACTCAACGCTCTCCTCTCCTTTCATCCCGACGCCGAACTCGCGGGCGGCGGCGATCTGATCGTATGGCCCTCCAACGAACAGCTCATGGCCCGCTCCAACGGCATGCCGGCGACAACGCTGCGCCGCCATCTCGCCGTACTCGTCGACTGCGGGCTGGTCATCCGGCGCGACAGTCCGAACGGAAAGCGCTTCGCCCGAAAGGGCAGGGGAGGGCAGATCGAACAGGCCTATGGCTTCGATCTCTCGCCGATCGTCGCCCGCGCCATTGAATTCCAGGACCTGGCCGAAGCCATCAAGGACGAGAAGAGGGCCTTCCGCGTCGCCAAGGAGCGACTCACGCTGCTGCGGCGGGACATTGTCAAGCTGATCGAAGTCGGTATCGAAGAGAAGGTTCCAGGCAACTGGGGCCGAGTTCAGCTGGCCTATCAGTGCATTGTGGGCCGTCTTCCACGCACTGCCCCCCGGCAACTCGTAGAGGACGTCTGCGAGGGTCTACACGGCCTCTTTAGCGAAGTCCGTGAGGTCCTGGAATCATTCGCGAAAATACAGAATTCGGACGCCAATGACTCCCATTCCGGTCGCCACATACAGAATTCAAACCCAGAATTAATATCTGAATCTGAAAATAGCTCTCGAGATAAAGAAGAAGCCGGCAGCAGCGCTGGGGAACCCGACAACGTTCGGAGATTGCCGAAACGTGATTTGCCATTGGGTATCGTGCTGGAGAGCTGCCCCAGCCTGAGGGAACTGGCGCAGGGCGGCGAAATCCGCCACTGGCGCGATTTTCTGGCCACGGCGGAACTGGCGCGGCCGATGCTGGGGGTCAGCCCCAGCGCCTGGCAGGATGCCCGGGACGTCATGGGCGAGCAACACGCGGCGGTCACCTTGGCGGCTATCTACCAGCGGAGCGAACAGATCAACAATGCCGGCGGCTATCTGCGCAGCCTGACCGAGAGGGCACGAGGGGGGAAATTCTCAACCTTGCCGATGATCATGGCTCTGCTCAATGCCGGGCTCAAGGCGCGCAAGCCCTCCGGCAGCGGCGGCAGTGAGCGCGGGGACATCGTCGATGACGGCCTGTCGCACCAGGTGTCAGACGCTTTGTTGAGAACCTTGCAGAAGCCGAGGCGGTGATGGCCGACGATCCGGTCAGAGTGATCAAGCCGATCGCGCCGATAGTGTCATGGTGCTCTCATTCGCCGGCCAAGACCTCGGCAGCCTTGTCGGCGTCCCGCTGGATTCTGTACAATGACACCCGCTAAGGGATTTTGAAGTCGTCAGGCCGGAACCGCCGGGTTCTGAGGGGCCGGAATCGCTCGCGGGGCTTGTCGATGTTGTTCCAGAGATAATCGCCGGTGAGAGGGGTCGTGCGGCTGAACGGAACAGGAAAGTGTCGTAAGGGGAATATTTCTTTTCAAAAGTCCCATTCGGAATTAGGTTGGCGTAGCGGTCTGAGGCCTCCGTTTGCGACGGCGTCGGGCACGGAGAACTCGTAGCGCCCGAGGAAATTGATGTGACGCCAGGATATCGGGGAGAGTCGAGCGATGTCGGCGGGCAGCGGCGGCGTCCCGGCCTCGCTGAGTTGGCGCACAGTTTCCTGCATGTAGACAGCGTTCCAGTGGACGATGGAATAGAGGTGGCTCGGTTTGTCTGAACAGGCTCGTCGGCTTGATAAGTGGACGGTCTGCCGGGTTTAGGCCGCTGCGAGAAGCGGCCGGTTGAAGTAGGCGTGGTCCGGAGTTTTCCGGTCCAGGCTCGAATGTGGGCGTCGTCCGTTGTACAACACGACGTCGCAACACCCACGGGACGGAAGTTCGCGAGCTTCTCTATCCCTGGCATCCCTGGGCGGGGCGCCTGGTCGTCGTTCATGAGACTGTCGCGAGAGGCGGCACGGTGTTTTGCCGATGCAGTTTGTCGGGATCGGCGAGCGACCGGTGGCAGCAAATTCCCGGCTGGATGTTTGAGCCGGCAGCAAAGGTGACGTGGCAGGCGGGTTCGGCTCCCAGCGTTGATATCGCCGCACTTCGCGCCTTGGCGGAACTGTTGCGGTTTCAGACCCCGACCGCCAGAATCCCATCGCAAATTCCAAGATCGAGCGCAGCATCGAACCCCGACGACACGAATCGGGGAGATGACCATGCCGTACCAGCGCAAGACCAATTACCAGTTCGATCTGTTCTCCAGTCCCGTGACGGCCACGACGGGGGAGATCCCGCTCTGGCAGTCGCTTCCCGCCGAGACCCGCCAGAGGCTGACGGCGCTGATGGCCCGTGTGATCCTTCAAAGCGCCGCTCCCGCCGGCGAACCGGAGGGCGAGCGTCATGATCAGTGAGAAGATCCGTCCGCACCATCTGGACCGCAAGGCTATCCTCTATGTGCGGCAATCCTCGGCCCACCAGGTCCTCCACAACCGCGAGAGCAGCATCCTTCAATATGCCATGCGCGATCGTCTGGCGGCGTTCGGCTGGTCTGACATCGAAACGATCGACGACGATCTCGGTCGTTCGGCGTCCGGTTCCGTAACGCGCGCCGGCTTCGAGCGCATGGTTGCCGAGGTTTGTCTGGGCAAGGTCGGCGCGGTAGCGGCGCGAGAAGTCTCGCGGTTTGCCCGCAACAGCCGCGACTGGCAGCAGTTGATCGAGATGTGCCGCGTCGTCGATACCGTCCTGATCGACGGCGAGACGGTCTACGCTCCGAGACAGGGCAACGATCGCCTGCTCCTCGGCCTGAAGGGTAGCCTCAACGAATACGAGCTCGATCTTCTGCGCCAACGTTCCCTTTCTGCCAGATACGAGAAGGCGGGGCGTGGCGAACTCGTCGTCAGTGCTCCGGTCGGCTATGTGAAGGCCGGCGATCGGCTCGAGAAGGATCCCGATCGCCGCGTTCAGGAGGCCATTTGTCTCGTCTTCGACAAGGTTGCCGAACTCGGCAGTGCCCGCCAAGCCCTGATGTGGTTCCTCGAGCATGGCCTCGATTTGCCGGCCAGGCGCGACAACGGCGAGATCGTTTGGCGCCGCCCCAATTATGCGACGATCCACCGGATGATCGAGAACCCGGCCTACGGCGGGGCCTACGCCTATGGTAAGAGCAGGGTCGCGTCCGGATACGACGATGCAGGGGGTATCCGGTCCACAATCCGCCGCAAGGCGCGCTCGGAGTGGCTGGCGCTGATCCCGGGCGTGCATGAGGGCTATGTCAGTTGGGAACGGGCCGAAGCGATCCGCAAGATGGTGAGCGACAACGCGCCGGCAGGCCGGCATCATGGAGCACCCAAGCATGGCGACGCCTTGCTCGCCGGTCTGCTTCGATGCNACGGGCCGAAGCGATCCGCAAGATGGTGAGCGACAACGCGCCGGCAGGCCGGCATCATGGAGCACCCAAGCATGGCGACGCCTTGCTCGCCGGTCTGCTTCGATGCCGACGTTGCGGCCGCAAGCTGACGCTTCGCTACACTGGGGTCAAGCACGATATTCCACGCTATTCCTGCTGGCGCGGTCTGCTTGATAACGGCGAGCCCCGTTGTATCGCCTTCGGCGGATTGCGCGTTGACGATGCCATCGAGGACGCTCTCTTGCGGGTGGTCGAGCCTGGAGCGATCGCCGCGGCGAAAGAGGCCGAAGCGCAAGCCGCCCATCGCCGCGATCAGGTGCGTGACGCCTTGACGAGGGAGCTCGAGGCGGCTCGCTACGCTGCCGATCGCGCCTTTCGCCAGTATGACACTGCCGACCCGGAGAACCGGCTGGTGGCGGGAGAACTGGAGCTGCGATGGAACCGGGCCCTTGTCCGGGTTGTAGATGTCGAAAGCCGTCTTGCCGATCACGAGCGGTCGGTCCCAGTGGCGCCGCCTGGAACTGCGACGGACCTCGCCACGCTCGCCTCCGATCTGAAGTCGGTCTGGACTGCGCCATCGACGGACGCCCGCCTCAAGAAGCGTATCGTGCGAACCGTCATCGAGGAGGTGATCGCGGATATCGACGAGGATCCGGCCGAGATCGTCCTGACGGTTCACTGGTCCGGCGGCGTTCACACCGAACTTCGCCTGCCGAAGCGCCGTCGAGGTCAGCGCAACAGCACCTCGGCGGACATCATCGCCGCCGTCCGCCTCTTCGTTCTGATCGCCAACGACGACCTTATCGCCGGCATCCTGAACCGGAATGGCCTCGTCACCGGCCACGGCAATCGATGGACGCGCGAGCGCGTCACGGCCTTGCGCTCTCATCACAAGATCCCGGTGTTCCGGCCGAGCCAGGATGGGATCGAGCCCTGGCTCACTCTGAACAAGGCCGCGGCGCTCCTCGGCGTTTCCACGAAGACGCTTCGGCTTGCTGCCGCGGCCGGCGAAGTGGAAGGGGATCATCCCCTGCCGCAGGGACCGTGGATCTTCAACCGCTCGGCGCTCGGCCAGTCAGGCGCTCAAGAACTCCTATCCCGCGCCCGCAAGAACCCCAGATACCCCGCGGGATCGGTCAATGTTCAGCAAAACCTATTCTCTTCAATAATATAGACAGATGGGCGCAATGAAACAGGGTTGTAAAAATCGAGGTATCGGCCGATCGACGCCCGGGCATGGCTGACGGTCTCATAGGCCCGGAGATAGACTTCCTCGTATTTCACCGATTTCCAGAGCCGCTCGACGAAGACATTGTCGCGCCAGGCGCCCTTGCCGTCCATGCTGATCTTGATGTCCTTTGCCAGCAGGACCTTTGTGAAGTCGATGCTGGTGAATTGGGCGGATTCAACCGGTCGTCGCAACACTTCGACAATGGAGGTTGCGGTGAAGAAAATGGAACAAGATGTCGAACACGGTGTCCAATCCGA